>JBGSHQ010000341.1:0-2819 GCA_041752095.1 Bdellovibrionia bacterium | reverse complement strand
GCTTTTGCTTGGCCTTTAAATTCCATGAAGGTGTTTAGATTATCAAAACCAGACGGAAAAACCGCCGCACTCATTTCTGTGAAAAAACCACGGCTTGGAAAAACGGGGGTGTCGCGCGTATCGTACTTTAGGCCAGTAAATACTTTATAAAGGAGGCGGGTATCAACCCCATATGGATTTTCAATGCCAGCGAGAGTAGTCGGGCTGGTTTCGTTGGTTGCATATTCGATCGATGATCCAAGGTGAGCGATGAATTTTCCGCGACTCGGATATTCGATCCGGGGTGAAAATGAAAAATGACGAAACTTCATTTTATTAAACCCGTTTGATTCCAGAGCCTCGTCACGAACCGTATCATTTCCAAATCCGTAATAATTTTGGACTTCGAGTTCGGAAGCCTTGGCGTCGATTTTTAATGCGAAGGGTTTAAGGGCCGAGAGAAAATCACCGTTATAGTCGAAAAAAAATCGATTCGATCCGATCGTGTATCCGCCTCGAAGTTGTTGATGGTAGACGTATGGAAATTCAAGCACATCGTGCTTATAAAATACTGGGCCGCCACCGAGAAGGACACCCTCATCGGATCGGGCTGCGAATAGAGGCTTAAACCAGAGGTCATGCCCGTAATCGAGGGGGGGCTCAAACTTTTCGGTTTCTGTTTTTGCTTCTGGGTCGGAGCCATCCTGTTCAGGATAGAAAGTGGTTTTTTGCGCGTTTGATTTTAATCCCGTTTCGACAACCTGGTCTTCTCCTCCGAGTCCGAAAATTCGGAGTTCGTTTGTTTCATGGGCATAAAACGTTCTTGAGAAATAGGGTTCAGTTTTAGTTTCACCCGTTTTTTTACTGATTTTATAAACCGCGACTCGGGTGTGATTCTTATCGATTCGATTAACTTCAAAAAGATCATTTTTATGAGTTCCCCGAATATCGACGTACCCGAAAGTAAGGTCATAAAAATCACGAGACGCTTCCGTGAGCTTGTCGCGCCTTGCTCTCAGAACTTTTTCAAGCCGTTCACCCTCGAGCTCATACATTTTCTGAGGGAGTTGATGTACGGCACTGCTAATAAGTGAATCGGTGAGAATCGCAACGACATCGCGTGTCTCATCTTCCCATTCTTCACGCGTGAGTTTATTTAAAAACCGACGATCGAGATGCCGCCCTGACCAGGTGATCGCTCTTAACCTTGGGTAACTTTCACTGGTTCCATTCAGCTGCCGAAGCATGAGGGTTGAAATCCAAGGAAGTAGGCCATCATAACGCGCAAAAGCTTGGTCACGGTCACGTGCGATCGGTTTCCAAATTCGCTCATCTTCACTCTCGACTCGTGCCCATCTCCACTGTTTATGGTGACGATCAGGATCTCCTAAGAAAATATCCAGGAGTCGCGCTCGAAGAAAAGCGAGAGAGTCGACCTTGTCTTTCGAGTCTTCCGTCATCTTTCTCACAAGCTTTAAAGTGCTCGCGATCTTATCGGTATCGGCAAATGTAGAATTTCCGTCGTCATCGACGGTCGGATTCTCTTCCAATGTGCCAATTTTGTTTTTAAAAGCGTCACGAAATTCACCTAAGCCTGGATCATCGGGGAGTACGATTAATATCGGACGCGTTTGGTAAACACCGAGAGCGGCTGCGATCGGATCAACAACGAGTGAAGAGGCTGGATTAAAAACACTGACTTGGTCTTGGAGTACTTCGCCTAGGAGTGAATCAGCAAGTGCGGGAGGCATCGCTTTAGTCGGGTCTTTATTAATGCTTCTAAATTTATACTCGCGTCCATTTTTACCATCGAATCGCATGCTGAGAGTCTGCATACCGCCACCGCGCCGGGTGGGACTGAGTCCGCCTGCGAAATTTTTCAAATCAAGAACAGGGATGTCGAGCGGCATCGTCCAAAGGTCGCGCCAGTGATCACCCAGAAAAGAGCGATAAATCCAGTTTGCTTTATATTCAGGGCCGATGGCGAGGTTCACTGTTTTCGGTTTTTGTATGGAATGAGCAAGGGGGATTCCGAACGAAAGGAATAGGCAAAGCAGTGTCGCTAGAAAGTGATTACCCATGGTGTGTCTTTTAATAGTAAAGAAAGACTCCTTGTTCAGCAATCGGCCTGTGCTAAACTTTTTCTATGCACTTTCGAGTTTTATACCTTTTTTTGCTATTTCTGAGTACAGCCACGCTCGCGGCCCCGCTTGAACCCGTCGTTCAGATCGATGATCCTTCGAAGTACAGTCAGGTTCTTGCCGTTAGTGATGTTCATGGGATGAATGATTCTCTTTTATCATTACTAAAAAAAGGAAAAGTCACCGACCAGGCCGGGAACTGGAGTGCGGGTAAAACACTTTTCGTTGTCGTTGGCGACTCGATCGATAAAGGCGATAACAGTATTGGGGTGATCGAGACATGGATGAAGCTAACCCAGCAAGCCGAAGCGGCCGGAGGCCGTGTGGTAACGCTTTTAGGGAATCATGAGGCAGAGCTTCTTGCGTATGGAAAGAGAAGTAAGAAGGCAGATGATCTTTTTCGTGAGCTTGATCGTAAAGGGATTAAGAAAAAATATTTTTTTTCAGAAGAAAGTAAGTGGGGAAAATTCCTGAATTCCTTACCGGTAGCTGCTCGAGTTGGGAGATGGTTATTTTGCCACGCAGGGCTTTATCCCGAAATGAAGTGGAGTGATTTTTTAGTAAAAGCTAGAGACGCGACCCATTCAGGAAATTATAACCAATCCTTTTTAATCGGTGACCTTTCTATTCTCCAAGCGAAAGACTGGTGGTCCACTTCTTCGAACCGAGCAAAATTACTGAAGCGGTTAAATGATAACG
>JBGSHQ010000340.1:0-15429 GCA_041752095.1 Bdellovibrionia bacterium | reverse complement strand
CTGAAGGATCCTCAAAAATATTTGGACATGATTCACGATGTAAGAATCAGAGATCTAATTTTGAGAACGAAAGACAGGTAAGTGCTTTCCCTGGAATGAAGCGCCGGTTCTAACGCGAGTCCGGCGCAAAGGCCCCGTTCCGTACCGGCTAGGCTTCGACAGTGGGAATAATATCGCCGAGAAGCCGGTCGTCGATTTCCTGGAGGTGACCGTTGGCATGTCGATGAACTTAACGCGCACAACCGAAGCCGAAGAGTTCCAGCACTAGAATTTTATAAGTAAACATCTAAGATCTCGTGACTCCCGATCATTCTACGAGGCGACGAGGAGCGACGATTTGATATTCGAGGTTTTGACCAGCGTATCAGCGTTTATGCGAATGATTTCGGCGCCGAACGAAGCAGTGTGTTTACCAGATCTAACCCACACAAACCACACTTCTGAACGAAGATCTCGAAGGCATTCCTACTTCGAGCCTAGGAAGTACAACTGACTCGCATCTACCGAAAAAACTCCCGCATCTTTTCGCGTCCATAAAACTGGATGGCGGCTAGTTTATTATGTGACGAGCAGACCTGCCTTAAGTTCACGGCGGTCGACGCCCCTCCCATCGCAAAAGGCACCGGATAGTGATCGAACTCAAGCCCGAACTGGCTCTCACACCGCCTCCCGCTCACCGGATCAATAAACTCGCACCTCCCACCGGATCGATGGGCGACCGCGCGCTTTACCGAAATCGGGATAAAGCGAGTACGGATCTTCTCAGATGATGCGGTTTTGGGTGAAGAAGCGACTTCGGGCGCCCGAACCGATGGAGAGCCGATATCCTGCACGGGAGAAGACTTCGATTTCACTTCCGTTTCCACTTTCGCTAGAACTTTCGGTAACCTCCGCGGCTTAAAATTCTCCTTCCGTTCAATCTCAGTCCGAAGCGCCGCTTTTAGTCTCTCGCACATCGAAAGTGAGGGATTTCCTTGTAGGTTCCTGAGCCGCTCTAGCATCTCCATAAATTCCGGATCCGCATCAAATGAAACTCGCGTCGTTACCGGTCCAGAAGGTTTCAGATGATCTCGTTTTAAGACTGGTTCTGATCCTTCTCGCGCGAGAATTTCCTCCGCCTTCCGAGTCGAAACTCCCGAGATCCTGCCTAAAATCTCAACCGTTTTTTCAGGTAAGCACTCCTCGCGCTTCACAAAGGCAGCGAGTTTAATCGCTGAAGTGAGGGTGAGCTCTTCCGCTTGAATTTTTTCTTTCACCTCGGGCACCGCTCTCATGAGGGTGACGGCCGAAACGCGCTCGGATGCACACGATTCAGAATACCCCAGGGCCTTATGAACATAGAGCCATAAGGTCGAGTACCCGCGTTCACTATAGAGCCGCCTCACATCCACCTCGGCCAGAAATTCGAGTAGAGCAAACGTCGCCGATTTTTCGGTCTTTGCGGCTATGACAGTTTTTTCATGGAGGGTTTCGTTTGAGAGCGATTTGAAATTCATGGATGAAATTATAACCGAAGATTTCTGGTCTCCTTAAACGCTCAAAAGATCCTTTAAATCGATCGATCTCGGAAATTTTTTAAAAAACACGATAGAGATTACGATCGAATCTTCATCGACCACCTCGTGCGTGAGAGGAAGTATTAGAGGTAGTCACAGAAATTTTTCGGATTTTTAAAAATCTCACGTCAATCTATTTTTTAAAATTCTTTTTTAAAATTTTAGAAGAACCGGATTATTTCCCCTAACGAATCGTATCCTTAAGAAACTCGCGTAACTTCGAAATGACTCCCGCCTCGATCTGGCGAGCGCGTTCGCGAGTGAGGCCATAAAGATCGGCGACTTCTTGGAGTGTTTTAGGGTTTTCAGAGAGAAGTCGGTCCTTTAAGAGTTTCTTCTCTCGGTCGTTTAGAGTTTTCTCAAACGCGGGTAAGCGTTTACGGACGAGTCCGAGAAGTTCCTCGTGGGCGAGCTGTTCATCGACTGACTCGTGCGTGTCTTCAAGAAAGTCTTTGAATGAAGTCGGGCGATCGCCTCTTCCAGAAACAGGAGCATCGATGGAGACTTCGTTTCCAGATGAGCCGAGGCGTTTTTCCATCTCGACGATATCTTTTTCACGAACCTGTAGCCGATCCGCGAGAAGCTTTGGTCCAGCGTGGACACCTTGGGCTTCGAGGCGTTCTTTCTCACGCATGAGGTGAAAAAATAATTTCTTCTGAGCAGCTGTCGTACCGACTCGAATGAGACGAAAATTTTCGAGCAGGTACTTTAGAATGTAACTGCGAATCCACCATGAAGAGTAATATCCGACTCGTGCGCCTTTCGTCGGGTCGTATTTCGAAACGGCCTTCATGAGGCCGATGTTTCCTTCTTGGATCAGATCCATCGCGTTTGCGTAAACGCTTTTATACTCAAACGCGATTTTTACGACCAGGCGAAGATTCGCCTGCACGAGCCTTTTCGCGGCTTCGAGATCTCCCGTTTCATGAAGTTTTCTCGCAAGCTCGATTTCTTCTTCAGGAGTGAGAAGGGGATAGCGACGGACTTCATCGAGGTATCTGCGAAGCGGGTCAGTCGGACTGATCGCTCGGCTTGCGCTGACGAGCGCATGATCGACTTCTTCGAGTGGGACGAGATCGTTCGATTCGGCTAGATCATCTGAAGGTTCTGAATCTTCAGCGTCTTCGCTCGGATCTACCGACTCCTCTTCCTCATCCGAAACGACTTCGTCATACTCCATAAATGGAGCGGGTTTTTTCGTCAGGGGTTTGACAGGTAAATCATCTGCAGGAAGGAGCTCGGCTTCCACTTTACGCACGACTTCGCCCTGTAGGGCAGAGGGGGCCTTCTTCTGCTTCGGTTTGGGCTTAGTTTTCGATGTTTTTTTCGATTTTTTAGGAATCGAAGTCTTTTTTTCGGCCATAGTGAGAGCTCTGTTCTATACTAAGAGGACGGGGTCCGTTAAGAAAAGGGGTTTCCCGCTATGGCAGCTCGCGTAAACCGCACAAAACGCTCGGTCTTAAAAAATGGCCTCACTGTGCTGACAGAGAGGTTGCCTGGCTTTAAGTCGCTGTCTATCGGCATCTGGGTGCGTGCAGGGACTCGCCATGAAAAACCACGCGAGGCAGGCATCTCTCACTTCCTCGAGCACATGGTTTTTAAGGGAACGACTAAACGCACTGCCGCAGATATCATCCGCGAAGTTGAACGCGTGGGCGGAGAATTTAATGCGTTCACCACGCGCGAGTATACGTGCTTCCACATCACGTTATTAAACCGCGATCTCGAACTCGGAATGGAAATTCTCTCCGATATTTTGATGACTTCGACCTTTGATGCAGAAGAATTCGAGCGTGAGAAAAAAGTCATTCTCCAGGAAATCGCGATGGTCGAGGAAGCGCCCGAAGAAATTTCACAGGACCTTTATTATGAACTCCTCTACGGACAGCACGGACTTGGTCGATCGATTCTCGGCACTGAGAACAGTGTAAAGAAAATGCGCCGAAGTGACCTCATCCGTTATTTTAGAAAACATTATCGCCCGGATAATATGATCGTCTCAGTCGCAGGTGATGTTTCACCTGCGCGAGTTTCTCGAAGTTTAAAGCAGATGACGAAGCGAAACTGGCCCGATCGACCTAAGCGCCATATTTCGAAACGAGAAGAAGGGTATCAGCCTTCACCTAAAATTCGTGAGGGAATGTGGTGGATAAAGCGCCCCACCGAACAGGCTCATATCGTCTGGGGAGTCGAGGTCCCGAAGTATAGTTCCCGCGATCAAACCGCGATCGTACTTCTCGCTTCGTATTTAGGCGGTGGAATGAGTTCCTACCTCTTTCAGGAAATTCGAGAAAAGCAGGGACTCGCTTATACCGTTTATTCAAGTCTGAACACTTTCTCCGATAGCGGAACGCTCCATGTTTACGTCGGTGCTCCAAGTGGCCAGGTATCAACCTGCTTAAAAATTATCGAAGAAGGCGCCGTCAGGCTTTGTCACCAAAAAATCACTCAAGAAGCGCTCGATGAGGTCCGTGAGAGTCTAAAAGGGATGATGCTGATGTCTTCCGATAATGCTGAGAGCATTATGCAATCAAACGCGGTGGATGAAATTTACTTCAGAGAACTCTACCCGATCGAACAGGTATGCGAGGAACTCGATGAAGTGACTCCTGCTGATATTAAACGGGTTGCTCGGAAGATTTTTTCACACCGTAAACGTTCGATCCTCGTCTATGCTCCACGCCCGAGTACGTCGATTCGAAGGAAAATTAAGCCGATTTTTCCGAAAAAATACCAATAAATGCTTAGCGTTTCTTCTTCTTAATAATAATGAGAGCAACAGCCGCTGCACCGATGATCGCATAGAGCATGAGATCATCTTTTCCACCGGAAGATTTTTTCTGAGCGGGTTCCTGGGCTCCATTTGGATTTACGCCTTGGAATACGGTGGATTCAGTCATTCCCTGTGGGATGGTCACGGCTTGCATCACACTGCCTTCGGTTTTCGTATTAATGCCGCCGCCTTTACGGAAAACTTTTAGGGTATTCACCATCGTATCGAAATCTTTTAGGTAGTCTTGGTACTTCGACTTCACGATCGAGTAGGTGACGAGAATCCCGATGTCGTCCTTAACTGTCGCAAGATACCGAGTATAGAATCCGGGGATTTCACTCTCCAGATGAAGTGCATCAGCCCAAGGGTGGCCACTTAAGTTTACAGTTTTTGCGTAACGGGGTTCCGACTTCATCGGCTTTCCGGCAACGCTCGTAAAAGTTTTCGTCGACTTCAGGTAAGTCAGGTATTGGTCGAGGGAGTCTTGGTCGCCTTTAAGTTTTGCGGCGAGAACGATAATCGCTTCTTTGCGTTTCGCGGGATCTTGGTTCTGGCAAACCCATTCTGCACCCTCGAGGTTACAAGCCCATCCTGGGGGAAGTTCGAATTCGGTAAACTGATTTGCGAATTTCGAAGCGTGAGCAGAAAAGCTCATGAGAGAGGATAAAATTATGATTTTTAGTAAGCTTGATTTTTTCATTTTCATTCCTTCAGTTCACTCGTCTATTTTTTCTGGGGGGTGATTCGTCTCACGATGAACCCGGCTTGGACCCAAACTTCTTTTTTATACTGACGTACGTTTACGATCGAATCGTTCGGGGAAACACCCGTAACCACACCGCGCGCGATAAACGAACCTTGGGTTCCATCTGGATTCGTCTGGTAGACGTCGATGATGTTCCCTTTTTCAATTCCGTCCACATCACCTTTATCGATTCGGATGAGATTCAGTCGATCATTTGCCTGCTTCACGCGACCCACAAGATCGTAGGTGAGTTTTGGTTTCGATCCGTTCGAAACCCTGCCGGACGATTCCGCACGGGAGTGAGATCCTGGAAAGCGGAACTGGGCGCCAAGTAAAAAACCGCCGAGCTCTGCAGTCGAAGTTCCTGACATCGGCATCAGGTAAGTGAGAAAAACTTGGTCGCCCACGCCCCACTGGTATCCGAGAGTTGCTCGGAGGTGCATGTAAGAAGAATTTAAAGCGTCAGCGATTAAGCTACCGCCAGCGTCCTGAGTGTCGACGACTCCCGCAGTGACGGTCTGAGCCTGGGGAGAAAAATCAGTGCTTGCACCTGTATTTGCCGTCATCGATTTAAATCCATGAAAGCCGAGTCGATAGAGTAGACCCGTTTTTTCTGGAAGACCGACGATCTGAAGTTGGTACGGGAGAGCTGCAGAATAAGAATTATTTCGGATTGTGTAACCGAGCCCTCCGATCAAAAAGAGGCGAGTCCCGAGTCCCTGGTTCAGTGGAAAAGTTCCGAATCCAGCGACCGTAATATCGAGTGTTCCATCGCCGAGCATCGGCTGCCTGGGGAGCGAGGAGCGCGCGGTAACATTATCGTAAAGTGGGAGATCGATACTGAGCTGGGCATCGAAAGATTTCGGTCGACCCCCGCCCGACTCCCAAAGTCTATAGTTCGCGCCTAGCCCCTGTTCGGTGAGTCCAGAGCCAGAGCCGTTAAACGCGGTCGTCTCAAACGATACCGACGCCATACTGATCCGGCCAAAAATCGAAAACTCCTTATTTACCCCGTAAACTCCAGTGAGATCGAGTCCCGTTTTCTTATACGAAGTGAGGTCGGTGACCGCGGTTTTAGTCCCTTCGAAGTCGTAGTTACTCGTCGTCGAAAGGCTCTGGTACTCAGGAAGAAGACGGAAGGCGCCTGCGTTCTCTCTCCGGTTCTCGAATCGGAAAAGGCCCGTGGCGTTTGCAGAGTGCCAAGCAGTGAGCGCGCCTATGGAGCAGAGAATCGTGAAAAGCGTACTTCGCCTGGTAGGAGTCCGAGTCCGGATATTGCGTTGCATTCCCCTTTAGTGTGCCATAACGGAAAACGAGAGGGCAACCCTTCGATTTACTAAGACGTTTTCAGTTCTAATCGCGGCGCGTCGTGTGCCACCTTCGAAGGACTATGTCCATTTACAAAGACTCGCTCGAATACCATTCCCGTGGCCGCAAAGGAAAAATCGAAGTTGTTCCTTCGAAGTCCGTAGCTACCAGCCATGACCTTAGCCTCGCCTACAGTCCCGGCGTTGCCGAACCCTGCCGGATGATCGCTGAACAGGAAGACCAGGTTTACGAATACACCGCAAAAGGGAATCTGGTTGCAGTCGTTTCAAACGGCACTGCCGTTTTAGGACTCGGAGATATTGGTCCTTACGCTGCAAAACCCGTCATGGAAGGGAAAGGGATTCTCTTTAAAAAATTCGCTGACATCGATGTCTTCGATATCGAGTTAAACGCTAAGGACCCTAAAGATGTCATTCGTGCTTGCGAGATGCTTGAGCCCACCTTCGGTGGAATTAACCTTGAAGACATTAAAGCTCCTGAGTGTTTCGAGATCGAAGAAGAGCTGAAAAAGCGATTAAAAATTCCTGTGTTCCACGATGACCAGCACGGAACGGCTGTGATCTCTGGCGCTGCATTTTTAAACGCACTCGAAATCGTCGGGAAAAAAATTGGTGAAGTGAAAGTCGTTTTTTCGGGCGGTGGAGCAGCCGCGATAGCGTGCGCGAATCTTTATGTGAATCTCGGCGTAAAACTCGAGAATATCATCATGACCGACTCGAAGGGCGTGATCTTTAAGGGCCGAAAAGAAGGCATGAATAAGTATAAAGAGCGCTACGCGACCGATGCGAAGCCTCGAACCCTGAAGGAAGCGCTCGATGGGGCAGATGCCTTCGTCGGCGTTTCAGTCGCGGGTGCCTTAACACCTGACATGATTGTTAAAATGAAAAAAGATCCGATCATTTTCGCAATGGCGAATCCAGATCCGGAAATTTTACCTGAAGAGGTGATGAAAATTCGCCCTGATGCAATCATGGCGACGGGACGATCGGATTATCCAAACCAAGTAAATAACGTTCTTGGATTTCCTTTTATTTTTCGGGGCGCTCTCGATACGCGTTCGATGGCAATTAACGAAGAGATGAAGATGGCGGCCGTAAAAGCTTTGGCCTCACTTGCGAAACAGGATGTTCCCGAAAACGTTTCGCGCGCTTATTCTGGAACGAAGTTTCGTTTCGGACGCGATTACCTGATTCCTAAACCATTTGATCGCCGTGTTCTCCTCTGGGTAGCGCCTGCAGTGGCTCAGGCAGCGATGGATAGCGGAGTGGCTCGGATAAAGCTCGATATGGTGAAATACCGCGAGAAACTCGAAGAACATCTCGGTTCGATCTACACGGTCATGCGCGGAATTAAGCGCCAGGTTCAAGCCGTGAAGAACTTACCTAAAATTGTTCTCCCAGAAGGGGAGAATATGACGATCATAAAAGCTTCGGCGATTATGATCGAAGAGGGGATTTGTGTCCCGATTCTACTCGGCGATGAAGCGGTCGTTCGGAAAAAAATCGAAGAAGCAGGTCTAACGAGCACTTTAAAAGATGTACTCATCATGCGTCCTTCGAACTCCCCACTCCGAGAAGAGTTTGCTAAAACGTTTTACGAAAATCGCATGCGCAAAGGCGTCACACCCCAGGTGGGTCGCCAGCTCATGCGGCAAGTAAATTATTTTGGCGCGATGATGGTGGAAAAAGGATTGGCTGACGGTGTTCTAAATGGAATTACCCAGTCCTATGCCTCGACATTAAAACCTGCAATCCAGGTCATCGGTGCAAAGCCAGGACTAAAGCTCGCCGGTATTTACATGTTTATCTTCAAGAAGCGAGTTCTCTGGCTTGCCGATACGACGGTGAACATCGAACCGACTGCTGAGGAATTAGCGGATATCACGATCGAGACAGCGCGGCTTGCGAAACGCTTTATGGTGCAGGAGCCAAAAATCGCAATGCTTTCGTTTTCTAACTTCGGATCCCATAATCATCCATCGGCTCTGAAAATGCGAAAGACGACAGAAATTGTTCGGGCGCGAGCGCCTGATCTGATCGTCGACGGCGAAATGCAGGCGGATACGGCTTTGAATCCTGAAATTTCTAAGGAAAGTTTTCCGTTTAACCGTGTTGCGGGTGATGCGAACGTTTTAATTTTTCCGGATCTCCAGAGTGCGAACATTGCCTATAAAATGCTTGCACGCCTGACCCATGCAGAGGCCATCGGCCCAATTCTGATCGGCATGAATAAGCCGATGATGGTTCTGCAGCAGAACTCCGATGTAAATGATGTCGTGAATATGGCAGCAATTACAGCGATGGAAGTTCTGATGCGAGCAACGGAAGCTGCAAATCATACCCCAGCTGAATTTTAATATTTAAGACACTATTTTAAGGAGACAGAGTCATGAAAAAAGAAGCGATTTTAACGAAAGATGCCCCAGCCCCGATCGGCCCCTATTCTCAGGCGATTAAGGTTGGAAATTTTTTATTCTGCTCCGGTCAGATTCCACTCGATCCGGTGACAAATGCACTGGTGCCAGGCGATGTGAAGGCGCAGACGAAAAAAGTAATGGAAAATATTGAAGCCGTTTTAAAGCAGGCAGGTGCGACGTTTGAGAATATCGCTAAAACTACGATTTTTCTAAAATCGATGGGTGATTTTCCGATGGTGAATGAAATTTATGGAGCTTATTTCAAGGAAACGCCTCCAGCCCGTTCGACCGTTGAGGTGGCTCGTCTTCCGAAAGATGTTTCAGTCGAAATCGAAGTGCTGGCCGTTTTAAACTAAACTGCGAGGGTAGCGTTGAGATTTTTTTCGAGTTTTGTTTTTTTCATTCTTGGGCTTTTTTCGGGAGTTTGCCTTTTCACTTTTGTGAAGGCGGGTGTCCTTTATGAATACTCGGATACTCTCGACGGAGCCCACCTTCCGCCCGCTGATTCGATCGTTGTACTCGCCGGTGGGCGTGGGAGAATCGCGGCAGCCGGAGATTTTTGGTTTCGGTATTTCGAGCGTGAAGAGTCGGGTGCTCCGGTAACTTCTCCGATTCTTTACATCTCGGGAATGGGACCGAACTCGAACTGGGTAACTTTTGAAAAAAGTATTCGTCCGGGTGTTTTAAAAGTGATGAAACCCTCGAACGTGGTTTTAGAAACCGAGAGCAAAAATACGGAAGAAAATGCTCTTTGGGTTGTCAAGAACGCGCGACTTCGGGGATGGAAACGAATCGTGCTCATGACCTCTCCCTATCACATGCGTCGTTCGAAATTTATGTTTGCTAAGGTTCTGGAAGCAGCCGATCTGAAGCTTGAACTCGATACGCTAACGATCTATCAGGAAGCCTTTTCGGCCGAAGAATGGCGTGACAGTTTTAATGGTGTTCGTGTAACTATTTTTGAATACCTAAAATGGCTCTACTATACGACGTTTTGGCAGCCTGGTGAAGTTCCTACTTAATTCTCGCTGAGTTTCGCTCAGGTTTTTGCAATTTGGATTCCGAGGTCATTTATTTTTTTCATTAAAAGACCAAGAGCAACGGCACGATGAGAGATCGCATTTTTCTCCGTTTCTGTCATTTCAGCAAGCGTTCGACTGCCGCCTTTAGGGATAAATACGGGATCGTATCCAAATCCCATACTACCGCGTGGGGATTCTGAAATCGTCCCTTCGAGATATCCAGTTTCTGTGATGAGAGTGCCTTCGATCACCAAAGCTAAAGAACACACGAATCGCGCTTCACGCTCCGTTTTACCTTTTAATTCACGCAGGAGCTTCTCTGTATTCGATTCTCCTTTTTCCGCGTAACGAGCAGAGCGAGGTCCTGGGAGCCCTTCAAGCGCCATGACTTCGAGTCCAGAATCATCGGCTAATGCAGGGAAGTGACAAGCCTGGTTAACGAGTCGTGCTTTCGCAGCAGCATTTTCTAAATAGGTCGAATGCACTTCGACAGCACCAATTTTATCGGCATTTCGAATTCGACCCACTGGCGAGGCGAGTTCAATTCCCGGGTATTTTGCGAGAAGGGCCCGCATTTCGATAAATTTATTCAGATTGGTCGAAGCAAATACAAAAGTGTTTGAGATGCGCATAAGTGAATTAAAAATTAGCATGGCCAGGGATGAAGAACCAGTCCAACTCGAACGGATGGAAATGGACGCTATTGTCTGAATGCGTTATGGCCTCTTGCGAGATCAGAAATTCGGGTCTACGCTAAACGTATGAAACACCTACTATCCTTACTTGTTCTATTCAGTGTGAATGCTTCTGCAAATGTTGTTGCAAGTCCTTCTTACTATGATTTTGGAAACGTGAAGAGTGGGACAACCCAAATGATGACGGTTTGGTTTACGAATTACTCAAACCAGCCTATCCCATTTTTTTACACCTACTGCACGGGAGACATGAGTGTTTATTCATGTTTTTCGAATTGTGGGTATCTCACCGCAATGGGAAGCTGTGTAGTGCGTGTACAGTTTAGTCCACAAAGTGGGGACGGTATGCGAAAAAATGTTTGGGTCCAGGGCCAGGGTGGAATTGATTTTGCTACATCCACTGTTTATGGGACGGACTCGAAGTAATTAGATTTCTTCCACCGCTTTATTCAGAGCACTTTCGTAGGACTGAAGTGCTTGCACATTCATGGTGTCCTTATCCGCAAACCCACCGAACTGGCTATCCGAGGTTTTTGCTTTATCGCCACTTGCGTTCATGATGACGGTAAAGTCTGAGCGTTTCGGGTCATACACGAAAAGTGCAATATCAGAGACTGAAGATATTGAACCGACTCCAATTCCCAGAACAGAGGTTTGTGAAAGTCGAGTGGAGATATTCACAAGAATTAGGGCATCGACGCTCAGGCTCGAAGCGATGGAGTTGAGCTGGGCCTTTTCAGCAAACTGAATGTTATAGAATTGCGGAACGCCACTCGCTTCATATCTGTAGAAATGGGGTTTCAGTGGGGCAACGCCTGTCTGAATAGTCGCGTTTTTCTTTTCATACAGTTTTACAACTTCAGGATTCTTAATCACTCGCTCTTGATTCAAAAAAACCCATTTTTCTTTTTGTTCAAGTATTGATCGAGTCATTTCGAGAGCGTGATTAATGTGTGGTTTAGATTCGATAGGCCCCACGAGTTTGCCCATTGGACCCGAATCATTTTTTCCTAGAACGTTATCGAGGAGTTTTTCTGCAGAATTCGCTGCTTGCTGATCGTAGGTGAATCCAATAATGGCTACCTTTTTAACGGTCGCTAAAGACTCTTTATCGACTTTATTAACTAGACTTGCGCAGCCGGTAGACAAAAAGAGAAGGGTTGTGAGCGTATATAAGATTCGCATGGCTATTTCCACTTTCGATAAGGGTTTTACTTTTCATGTAAATTATCGAAGAAATGGAATGGGTTAAATGCAGTCAGTGTGCAATTTAATCGAAATTCTTATTCATAGGTTGCATGATAACTCACTGATTTAAACGCGCTGATTTCTGCGCTTGTGATGAGTCCAATATTCACACAAGGGTCGAAAGCTTCTTTTAGAAAGGTTCGATTCAGAACACTGTTCGGGTCTGTACTGCAGCCGACGCCGTCGGTATAACACGACTGAATTCGAGCACGGAGTGGGTTACAGTCAATGTCTTCGCCGGTGAGAAAAACCGTATGAGTGTAATCAAGGGAAAGTGAGCCGCGAACAGTGAAACCAGATAAGGTCTGTGTTGCTGGAAGTTGTGCGAATGTTCCTGATGTGACAACGTTCTTCGAAAGAAGGCATCCAGGAACTTGTCCACCCGATGAGATACTGGCACCGAAGGTGCCTGCGGCATCTTCGATATAGGTCGGAAAACCTGTGCTTGAGTCGAGATGGGAGCGAATCGAACCAATTCCTTCGATCGGGTCGTCAAAATAAAGCATCGTTGGATTCGCCATGATGGCTTTTAAGATTTCAGGAATATCGTTTATCGTTCCACTCTTCGACCTTTTAGGAGCGTTACCTATGGTCGCTTCGAAGGTGACGGTTTGTGGGAGGCTTGTGTAAAATCCTGAAATCGTATCGTAACCTTTCAAGGTTGTTTTCGATCGGTTTCCAAAATAGCAGCCCGGTAGGGTTAATACGCACAAACCAATTAAGAATATGTTTTTCATAGTGACTCTCGTGAATGGAATTCACGCCTTCACTCTTCCTTTCGGATGGAGACGAAAGTTCTCGAGAGGCAAAAAATGACTCGGTAAAAAATGCCTTTAAAGAGGAGCTGCTTTATTTAAGTGGGGATTCAGTCGAACGACCCCGAGCATAAAGCAACGTTCCCCCCACCACTGCGAGAGGAAGTGCAAAAGCCGATACAAAAGGAATCGCAAAGAGAAAACCTATCGATGCCCCAAAGCCCAGACTCGCGAAAGCGTGCCTAAAGAGAAAAGAAATTGACGTTTTTAGTGTCTCAAATCGTCTCGTTTGGGGGTAACTCACAAACTGGAACGTCAGTAACCAAAAGGTAAGAACGAAAGGGATGAGATTGATAACGGGAACCCAGATTGCAAAGAGTCCAATAAAAATTAATCCGATTTGGATGATCGTGATGGCAAATGTTTTCACAACATCGATCCAGAAAGTTCGTAATTTCGACCGAAGGGTTCGAGATTCCAGAGGAATTATTGGGAGTGCTGGGCGACAGAAATTCTCAGTCGATTCAGATAGAAAATCATTAAATGGAGAAGCAATGATGGTTGCAAAAAAAGAAAAGGAAACAGCCGCTAGAACGAATAAAACGATTTTTAAAAAGATGACCGCAACGCTGACCGCGACGCTTTCTGGAGCAAGCCCTAGTCCAGCAAGCCAATGAATGCCGTACCCCATCGCTTGTGCTTTCATCCAACCCACCCCATAGATCGAAAGAGCGAGAGTCAGGACGAGCGGAAAAAGAGACCACGCGAGTAGTGTTGGCTTCTTTAAGATGAGTCGTAAACTGCGATAGGGCAGAGTGAATCCAAAGAAGAAAGAAGATATTCTGAGTGAAGTGGCTTGAATCATCGTGTTGCTCGAAAATGAACGGGAACCTGAACGCGTAAATCGTTAGGTCGTTCTAAAAATGTACCCACTTTTTTTACGGATAAAACTGCTTTTTTATCAAGCATTGGATCCCCACTTGATTTTAATATTTCAATAGAATCAATGACACCATTTTTTCGAATCAGAAACTGGAGTAATGTCTTTCGATCAAATTCGATATATCCGGCACTTTCGAGATTTTCCTGAATTTTTTGGTAAAGCTTTTGGAGATAAATTCCATCGAGGTTGCTTTGGTTCGAATTTCCTACGGAAGCTGATGGCGCTAGGCTCGTACCCGCTTGACCTTGCACCCCCGTGTTTAAGTTATCTGTAGTTCCAGCAGAGCGAAGTTCCTTTTTTTCGAGTTTGGGTACGTCATCGATAATTCGGGGTTCAGGCCTTTTTACTTCAGTCGGGAGTCCTTCTCGAATCGGAGGAGGTGCTTTTTCGATCTTTTTTTCCAGGGCTTTTTTCGAAGCCACTGGCTCAGAAACTGTCATATCGAAGTGAGTGGCGGTTTTTCCGGATAAGCCAGCCCCACCTTTAACCTGAGGGGATGTATCGGAGAGTTGGAATACGATGAGTCCGGCAAAAAAAAGATGGGTAAAAACACTTCGTAGAAAATGATTTCCAAAGAAGCGCTTCGCCATTTGAGTTAAGCTTCTTTCACTTCTTTACAGCGCTTTAAAATATACTGTTTAAAGGTTTGGTTTTTCCTCGACATCCAATCCGTCTGAGGATGAACAAAATAAAGGGGTGTATCAAATTCGTATCCTGGAATTTGACGAATTTTCCCTGATTTTACATGGCTCGTTGCGGACATCACAGGAAGTACGGCGTAGCAGCCGATTGCCGCTATCGCATCAGCGATAGACGCATGGGAATTCACTGTGGTGACGATGCGAGGCTTTTTTCTCTTCGAAATTTGTTTCGACCAGAGTTCGCTTAATAGAAAATCAGTTTTCTCATAGGCAGCGTAACTTGCATTTTCAATATCGTCTTTATTAGGATTTTTTGCAGACGCAGGGCCGAAAAGGGCTATCTTTTGCCTCATCGCTGGAAACGCTGCTAGCCCTTCAATGATCGGAGGATTCGCTACGATTCCAAATTCAATCTCACTCCTTGTGAGCATCTGAAGAATGTGGCTTTCGCTTTCGTAAAGCATTTCGAGTGTGACACGTGGATATTTATTCTGAAACTCAAGACAAAGGGGCATGAAAAAACTTTTTCCAACTTCAGAAAAACATCCGAGTTTAATTTCGCCCGACTCTTCTTGTTGTAGGTTCGTAAATGAGTCGAGCTTTTCCCGAAGTTCGAGGGTGAGGGGGAGTACAGATTGCCGAAATCGTTGGCCTTCTGATGTGAGAGAGACCCCTTGGCGCGTACGATGAAAAAGTTTAATTCCGAGAGATTCTTCTAGGATTTTAATTTGTCGAGAGACATTCGACTGGGCCAGTCTGAGCCGCTCCGAAGTCACAGAAAACGAAAGTGTTTCGGCAAGAACTTCGAAACACCGAATAAAATTTAAATTAATATCAGGATTCACGCCCACTCCTTAAACTGCGAGTTGTGCTCCGAGCTC
Source organism: Bdellovibrionia bacterium (assembly GCA_041752095.1). Taxonomy (GTDB): domain Bacteria; phylum Bdellovibrionota; class UBA1018; order UBA1018; family UBA1018; genus JACMQW01. The sequence goes on along the minus strand of JBGSHQ010000340.1, from coordinate 425 downwards.
GAGCACCTGACCAGCGGGAAGGTTAAAGTAATCTGAAGCTGAAGTTGTGTTACGGCTCATCGTCGAAAAAATAACCTGCCTAAAACGTTCAATGAACGATTCTCCATCGATAATGAAGGTCTCTCGTCCAAGAAGGTATGTTGCGCTTGAAGTTGGGAAAGCTTTCATGTGGGAGAAACGGCACCGATCGAGAGCCGCAGGAACATCGATGTTTTCCATGAAACCGTAGCGAATGATGACCCGAGAAACGTTATGGACGAGGTCAGTAACACGCACCCGGTCGAGTTCATTTTTTATGAATGGGACGTCTTCGGTCATGACGGTTACGAGAACGACGTGCTCGTGAATGACATGCATGGAGTCCACGAGCCGAGCTAGAACTGGAGGAACTTTGTTTTCATTCGAAGCAAGGACGACGAGACATC
>JBGSHQ010000339.1:0-3196 GCA_041752095.1 Bdellovibrionia bacterium | reverse complement strand
GAAGGAAAGTTCTCAGACATTTTCGGGGGGGCTAAAGAAGTGATGTCTCCGATGCACGAGGAGCCACTGAAGCTCATTCCTGAAGAACTTCGTGGAAAAACGGTCGAAGAGCTGAACCGAGGAAATAAATCTCCTTACCGTGTGGCGATTTCAGGGGATCTCGACCCGGCTTCGCGTTTCTTTTTCCGTGAGCTTTTAAAACGCTATAATGGCGACTGGACGAAAGTTCTGAATCACGTACGTATTCAGCGCCTCGTTCTTTCCGAAAAAGATCGCATCGGGATTGGCACGTTCCAGCCGAAAGACGAAAAGAACCAGGACTCGACCGAACTCACCGGGGATATTAACTACCGGAAGATTGCCGAGTACGGATCCGACTCCGATCCGCGCGCGTTTAACTTCGATGGGGAGTTTAACGTGGGTAACCGGGGAGTGGTCGAATTCATCGAGGTTTTAAAGCTTGATGTCGCGTTTCTTTATGACTTACTGACTGCTTCTCAGGAACATAAGATCAAGCCTAAGAAGTTCGCGCAGGTCGATATCGATCTCGTGATCATCGGTCACACGAACGAACCTGAATTTAGAAAGCTTCAGAATAACGAATTCATGGAAGCGCTCAGGGATCGTACGGTGAAAATCGACGTTCCTTATATTACGAAGCTAAAAGAAGAGATTAAGATCTATCAGAAAGATTTTAATCCGAACCGTATCCGCGGAAAATCGATCGCTCCTCATACGATCGAAGTTGCTGCGATGTGGGCCGTTCTCTCACGGCTTGAAATCCCGAAGAAGGCAAATCTCTCCATGCTTCAGAAGATGAAGCTCTATGATGGAAAGACGCTTTCCGGCTGGACCGAAGATAACGTGAAGGAGCTTCGAAAGGATGCGATCCGTGAAGGTCTTGATGGAATTTCTCCTCGTTATGTTCAGGATAAAATCTCAAACGCACTCGTGAACGATAAAAACGGGGACGTCGGCTGCATTAATCCTTTCATGGTCTTAAACGAACTCGATAGCGGGCTTAAAAACCACGCCCTCATCGCGTCCGAAGATCGTAGGAAGCATTACCGAGAACTCGTAGACGTCGTGAAGCAGGAGTACGAGGACATCATTAAGAATGAGGTCCAGCGCGCGATTTCTGCAGATGAAGACGCGATCTCGAAGCTCTGCGGAAACTATATCGACAGTGTGAAGGCTTATACCCAGCGCGAGCGCGTGAAGAATAAGTACACCGGTCAGGACGAGGAACCCGATGAGAGACTCATGCGCTCGATCGAAGAAAAGATCGAGATCCCAGAGTCGCGTAAGGATGATTTCCGCCGCGAGATCATGAACTACATTGGAGCGCTTGCGATCGATGGAAAAACCTTCGATTATCGCATGAACGAACGCCTGCATAAGGCGCTCGAACTGAAGCTCTTCGAAGATCAGAAGGATACTATTAAGTTAACCTCACTCGTATCGAACGTCGTGGATCGTCAGACCCAGGAAAAGATCGATATAGTGAAGGCGCGACTGATTAAGAATTTCGGTTACGATGAAATCTCGGCAACCGATGTTTTAAATTATGTGGCAAGTATCTTTGCTCGTGGTGACGCGAAAAAGAGGCAATAAGTGAGTTCTCAAATCCGTGGCGATCATTCCCGATTTAGAAATATCGTTAAGGGAATGATTAAAAAGGATCTGAAAAAGTACATTACCCACGGCGAGATGATCGGCCGAAAGGGGAAAGACTTAGTCACGATCCCGATTCCACAGATTGAGATCCCTCGTTTTCGTTTCGGAGATAAAGAACAAGGCGGCGTCGGTCAGGGTGAAGGTGAACCGGGCGATAAGGTCGGCAGTGGCGATCCCCAAGACGGGGATCAGCCCGGTCAGGGCGAGGCGGGAAGTAACGAAGGAAAGCATGAGCTTGATGTTGAGCTTTCTCTTGCAGAACTCGCCGAGATTTTAGGCGAGGAGCTGGCGCTGCCTAAGATCGAACCGCGTGGGCATAAGACTCTGAAATCGAAAGTGGATAAATACACGTCGATCGCATCCCAGGGGCCGAACAGCTTAAGACACTTCAAGCGAACTTTTAAGGAAGCGCTGAAACGTCAGATCGCATCTGGTATTTATAACCCTGATAAACCCGTCATTATTCCTATTAAAAAGGACTTCCGATTCCGTTCATGGAAAACGGATGTGAAGCATGAGAACTCGGCCGTCATCATCTACATGATGGACGTCTCGGGCTCGATGGGTGATGAGCAAAAGGAAATCGTTCGCACCGAAGCCTTCTGGATCGATACGTGGCTACGGTCCCAGTATAAAGGGATCGAAACCCGTTACATCATCCACGATGCCGCTGCTCGTGAGGTAGACGAAGATACTTTTTATAGGACCCGCGAATCGGGGGGGACTCTGATTTCTTCTGCGTATAAACTTTGCGAGAAAATCATCGACACGGATTACCCGCCATCGGACTGGAATATTTATCCGTTTCATTTTTCGGACGGCGATAACTGGTCGGGCGAAGATACGAAGCTCTGCCTCGATATGATGCAGAATTCGCTCTTAAAAAAGGTAAATACGTTCTGCTACGGGCAGGTCGAGTCCCGTTATGGATCCGGACAGTTCTATAAAGATCTGATCGAGTTTTTTGGAGCAGATCATGAAGAAGTGCTCCTTTCTCGGATCGAGAATAAGGACGGAATTTTACAGTCGATTAAAGATTTTCTCGGGAAAGGAAAGTAAGCCGCTCGGCTGAAACTGACTATGGCATACGGATTTGATAGCTCAGAACTTACCCCAGAACTTAAAGCGGTTCGCGATGAAATCGAAGGTTACGCTAGCGGGTACGGACTTGATTTTTTCGACACGATTTTCGAAATGATCGATCACGATCAGATGAATGCGTTCGCTGCTTACGGAGGATTTCCTGTGCGTTATCCTCACTGGCGTTTCGGGATGGATTTCGATCAGCTTTCGAAGGGCTATGAGTACGGTCTTCAGAAAATTTACGAAATGGTGATTAATACGAATCCTTCGTATGCGTACCTCATGCGGTCGAACTCGATGGTCGAACAGAAAACCGTCATGGCTCACGTTTACGGTCACGTCGATTTTTTTAAGAATAATTATTGGTTTTCTAAAACGAACCGAAAAATGCTGGACGTGATGGCAAACCACGCGGTTCGCATTCGCGGCATGATGG
>JBGSHQ010000338.1:0-2207 GCA_041752095.1 Bdellovibrionia bacterium | reverse complement strand
AGGCGAAAATCTCATGCGTGATATGGCTAATCCGAGTTGATTATATTTATTCAGTTCTTTTCTAAAAAACATTCCATTTAACTCCCGGGCACGGTTAGAATAGATATCATTCGCCCAATCCCGTTGAATCCAAAATAAAACCTCATGCAGTTCTAATGCTAGAAAATCCCTTGGAGTGAGTGCAGATACAATATGCTGACTGATCCATAGTTCTGGTGGGTAAAGATCGTTGCGGAAAGTGGTAAAGCTTGCGAGTTGCTCGATGGGACAACTTGGGCGTGTACGAAGCCGACCTCGGTCGTTGATGAAATCGAGTTTAGTAGTATAATAGCGATTTTTTTGAAGAAATGCATATCGTTTTCGCAATTCATAAAAAAATGCGAAATATTTTTTACGAATAGCAGGGTCGATTCTAGATATGAGTGTTTCTAAGTTTTGAACTTCGGGAGGAATGATCTCTGTAAGGGATTCCTCTTCAACGAGGTCGAGAATCTGCGAACTTAAAATTTTCCCAGATGAGTCACGGCACACCACAGCTTCGGCGCCATGATTTGCTCCGCCTGCCGCCGCTCCAGCAAGCGAGGGGAATAGAATACTGTGCGCAGCTCCAGTTAGACTCATTCCGATAAGCACGTTCAGTAAGGGCTTCATCATTTTTGGAAAATTCATTTTGATCTCTCTTTCTTAATTTTTTTCGATACAGGATGAAAAGCCGTCGTCATCACGTAAACGGTGTCGGCTTGTCCTCGTTTTTCTAACCAGTCGTTCATTTGTTTATGGAATTTGCGAATGCGTTTTTTAACTTCAGGTAGATCACTCGCACGTGCGGCTATAGTGAGCCCGATTTGTTCCCTATCTTCGTAAGGCGTGAGTTCAAGGGCCTCGTCGGCCATGGCGAGAGCCTGGTGTTGGCTGACACGAAGTGCAGGCGTAGAGAAAGGTGTGTTTTGGGTTGTGATGTAATTCGTCGTTCTCTGGTAGGTTTTATTTCGTTTTTCTACAACGCCTAATCGTATGAGTCGCATCAACCCATCGCGCGACTGCGCGGGAGAGATTCCGAGACGTGAAGAAATCTCAGCGATCGACGGAGTAAAGTCAGTTACTGCGAAGAGTTCAAAAATCGCGTAGTGATACCAGTCGGCTATTAATCGATAATGATCAGCTCGGATTTCGCGATCTGAGCGTGAAGCCGAATATTTTTTAGGTTGGATCCACACGGTTAATTCTTCGTTCGAAAGACCGATCGATTCTCCCATTTTTTTAATGGTCTTCGGTGTCAGTGGGATTTTATCACGAAGGATACGTGAAAGAGTAGATGGGTCGGTCCCGAGTCGTTTTGCAAATGCTCGAAGCGAATAACGTGGATTTAGAGCCTGGCGCCTCGCTAGTTCTGATGAAAGATAGTCACGGAATTCAAGCATGAGCCGAAGGTTTATGATGAGTGTCGCAAAGTCGCAAGTGAAGAAGCTGGGTTAGATCCCCACAAACTGTTGCAAAAATAATTTACCCACAGAATGTGGTTAAATGAGCGAGTTGCATCTGTACGGAATAAGAAATTTACGTTTCATTTCAGGCATGAGGAGAAATGAGATGAAAAAAAGGTCTGTACGTTTTTTACCCGTTTTAGTTTCAGTATTTATTGGACTGGTTATCTCTTCGTCAGAAGTATTTGCTGACGCAGAGTGTCCGTCTTGCGGTTCGCACCCACCCAAACGGGATGTATTTAATCCAGAAATTTGCACTGGATTTCCGATGACTGACGCAATGGCCAGGACTTATTACAGGCCTGGCGAAACTGGTTTTAAAAATTTATCAGACTTTAAATACTTCATCCGACGTCAAGTCTGTTGGATGCAAACGGGATGCGGCACTCTTGATGAAGAATCAACGAAAGCTATGCGTTTAGGGCACGGAGTTGCTCCAGAAAGTTTTGGTGGAATCGTATCGATTCAAGCAGTGGATAAAGGTTTTCTCGCACATGTTCAATCGGCGCCTATTCTCGATTATGGAAAATTTTATTCCATTTTAGGTTCTTCGATTTTAGGTATTAACGGAGAGTCCCAGATTAATATGTTTGCCTCACTTCGCATCAATCATGAGGAATATCCTGGATATTCACCTTATTTAGTTTATTCGAAAACTTCTGGGCCAGGTAATTCACCTAATTTGGGTGATAAGTTTACTCTCAGAATCCGCGAACATTGTGT
>JBGSHQ010000337.1:0-6273 GCA_041752095.1 Bdellovibrionia bacterium | reverse complement strand
ATCGGCACCTGCAACCACATGATTGTTGGTCAGGATCAGGCCGTTTGGATCGATAATAAAACCCGTTCCTAACGCCATCCCACCTGGGCTACCTGTCCCGGGGCCCTCACCCCCATCATCTGGACCCTGTTGAGGAAGTCCGCGACGTTGACCATCCCGAAAGATGTCCCCAAAAAATCTTCGAAAGAGTTCGTCGTTTGTGTTGGGCCCCTGTCCTCGGCCGAACCCTTTTCTAGGCTTTGAAACCGTCTGTATATTTACAACAGAAGGAATTGTTTTTTTAGAAAGTTCTACAAAAATATTTGGATTAAAATCTTGCGCGTATCCATCATGAAGGGTGAATGGGATAGTTAATATTGATATAAGTAATGCGCTTATTAATCGGGAATAAATCGATTTCATGTGAACTCCTCAATCCGATGGGGAACTATTTCGATTTTGTGTGGTCGATGAACTTCATTCGAAGTTCAAATAAAAGCTGTTCAATGAGTTTACTTTCGTCCGAAGAAAGATTGCCTTTAGTTTTTTCCTTCATCAGTTCGAGCAAGTCGATATTCTGGCGTGCTAAAGGAATATTTTTACTGTCGAATCCCATGTAGGCCGCTGAAGTAATCGAAAGAAAAAATGTTGTTAAATCAATTTTAACTGGAGACGGGCTCGCATCATTCATTCCTAATGATGTACCGCTGATGAAGGAAGTAGACAAGAGCGTCCGAGAGTAAGAAATGCATCGGGCCAAGGAGCAACCGCAGAATGGCTAGAAAGAGCCACGGGAAGTCTTGGGACGCAACGCCTGGACTCGGCTTCTAGCTTGCGAATGATTTCTTCAGGAACTTGAAGGCGTCTTTTTCGCGCAGTGAAATAAAAAAGTTCTAATATCAGAATGATCGAAGTCCAAAAAACCCCTCGAGCTGTTTCACGAATATGAATTTTTTTGGTTCTTTTTTCTCTAAAAAAGAGGACTTCGCGGAAACCGAGAGGGACCTTTTTTATGAGTACCATCATCCAGGCCGTTAAAACCGTTTCAAAACGCAGGCCACCCTCTTCTCCAGCGAGAATCATCCCACGAATCAGCCCAGGTATTTCCTCCGGCGAAAGGAGCGAAAGCGCCCCACGAGTGATCCACACTGTCGGTTTAGAAGAGAAGAGAGATTTTGTGATGAACGAATGACTCGAAGGATCTTCGATTGCAAAAACTCCGGAGCCGACTATTTCGAGATGAGTTGGGTTGAGAAACTTTATAATGCTCTTCTCGGCATTAACGGCGTGAATAAGAATAAAGACACCGAGTCCGAAATACACACCGATCGCCGTGATCGGGTTTAAAAAGATATAGGCGATCGTTACAGGCAAGATCGAAAAAAGGGACCAGAGAATGATCGATTTAAGGAGGCTGATGAAGAATCGCACACCCTAAGTGTATCGAAAATTAGTCCTCTTGGGGAGAATCATTTTTTGTCTGATTATTACCGTATTCATATCCTTCTTTACGATTAATTCCGGCTAACAGTAGCTTTAAATCGTCAGGATTAGAAGAGCACGCAATTCCCTCTTCTGGGGTTACGAGTCCTTCACGGATCAGCCTCTCGAGATCCATATTCATCGTATGCATTTTATAATAATGGTCACCCTTAGACATAAACTCAGGAATCATTTCAAACTGATGATTTCGAATCGCATGCTCTACTGCAGGTGATTTAATAAGCACTTCTGAGGCTAAAACCCGCCCTTTTCCATCAGCGCGAACAACGAGCTGTTGGGCTACAATTCCAAGGAGTGATGAAGCCAGTTGGACGCGAATTTGATTTTTTGCATCAGCAGGAAACATATCAAGAATACGGTCAAGTGCTGAACGCGCATCATTTGTATGGAGTGTCGATATGACAAGGTGTCCCGTTTCTGCGGCAGTAATTGCTGTCTGAATGGTGGAATAATCTCTCATCTCACCCACGACAATAATGTCTGGATCTTGGCGCATACATGACGAAAGGGCTTCGTTCATGGATGGAAAATCTGCACCGAGTTCACGCTGGGTAATAACAGATTTATTATCTTTGAATACGTATTCGATAGGGTCTTCGATCGTTACAATATGACTTCGCTGCGAATCATTTATGAACTGCACAAGCGAAGCCATTGTTGTTGATTTACCCGAACCCGTAGAGCCCGTTACTAAAAGAAGTCCCCGAGGTTTTAAAACAATCTCTTTTAATACGGCTGGAACCCGAATTTGATCTACGTTTGGGATTTCAAAGGGAATCCTTCGAATCGCAGCAGAAACTCGGTTCATTGAATAGAAAACATTACACCGAAAGCGACCACACTCTTCAACTTCAAACGAAAAATCGATTTGTCGTTTTATATCCAGAGTGTTTCTCAGAGTCGTGGGGATAAAAGGAGCGAGTATATTTTCAAGTTGAGTTGAAGTTAAGGAAGGCATGCTTGCGGGAAGGACTCTTCCATTAATTCGATAAAGCGGGGGCCGGTTAGCGCGCAAATGAAGGTCTGAGGCGTTGTATTTTAAAAAGGCTCGAATGAGATACAAAAGTTCATCTTTTGGATCTCGCCCGGAATTAAGATTTTCTGCTGGAAGCCCCATCTTAAAGTCTTATCGGCAAGTGATTCGCGAGGTTAAGATTTAGATGCTATATTAGACCTATGGGGGATCGAATGAGCATAAAGGGTGTCAACTTGATGACGAAACTAAGTCATAATATTAGCGTTTTATCTCTCGGGGCCTTAATCTCAGCATGTGGTTTACCTGGCGGCGAGTTAAAAAGTACCGATTTACCCCCTACGAATTCTACCCTTCTCTATCAGGGGGCTTTTACATCTACGGCATCCGTTACAGGCGCTGCAAAAATATACCTATCGAATGGAATCATTTATCTTTATTTGGAAAGCTATTCATCACCCACAGCGACGCAAGCGGTGGCATTTATTTCAACCACCACGAGTAACGATTTTTTTCACATCACCTTAAAAGCATCGTCAGGTTCTCAGCTCTACAATACGGGTCTTGCAAGCCCAGGAATAGCAACGCCTTTTACCCAAGTGTTGATTCGACAAAACAGTTCACCATCCTCTACGACGTTAGCCACTGCGTATTTATCTTCAGTGTTACCGCCAGGGATTTAAAACTTTTACTTCTTCATGCATTTCTATCGAGAGCTCAGACTTAGCACGCTTCTTAACCAGTTCAATCAGAGCAACCACATCCTGCGCCGTAGCCCCGCCCCGATTTAAGATCCAGTTTGGGTGTTTATCAGCGATCTGCGCATTACCGATACGGTGACCTCGAAGCCCAAGTTTTTCAATGACTTCCCACGCGCGCAAGGAAGTGTTTTCAGGATTTTTAAAAACACTCCCACAGGATGGAAAATCAAGGGGCTGCGTTTCTTTGCGGCGCCGATAGAGCGAATCCAGCTTTTCTCGAATTAATTTAGGATCACCTCGCTTCATTTTCCAAAGAGCATCTAAAATTAAATCGCCCTCTTCAAGAAAGTGATTCTTTCGATAGGAAAAACGAAGTTCATTACCGCGAAAAGTTTTTTTCTGGCAGCTTTTCAATGAAAAGACACTTACCTCGCTCAAGTGAGTCGAGGCTTCTCCTAGGTGAGTTCCGCCGTTCATGGCGACGACTCCACCCAAAGTACCAGGAATACCACTCATGAATTCGAAATCATCCCACCCCTCAGTAGCGGCACGACGGAGGAATGATGCAACAGATACACCAGAGTTGGCTTTGATCGATCCACCCTCTTCGATAATCTCCTGACTGAGAGATGTCGTTTTAATATAGAGACAATTCGAAAAGGCATCGGGTGCCAAAAGATTTGAACCCAGACCCAATATAAAAAACGGGATTGAATCCAACCGAATCCTTTCTGCAATTATTTTTAGATCCAATTCAGTTTTAGGAACAGCTACAAGCGCAGCAGGACCACCAATTTTAAAATACGTGTGTTTTACTAATGGTTCATCAAAGTGGAGCTGTCCTGAAAAAGTTGAACACGATTTAAAAAAATCGATCCACGCACTCATAAAGTAGAAAGTGCCTTAACGATAAGATCAGGTAGGGTCGTTATGGATCCTGCTCCCATGCAAAGAACGATATCGCCATCCTGGAGATCAGAGGCGATTTGGGCGGCACACGTGTCTAGAGTGGGAAGAAACTGTGTGAAACGAGGGGGAAGTTTAGAGCTTCGAACATGTTCAGAAAAAGTAGCACCCGAAATCCCAGGGATGGGATCTTCTCCGGCAGCATATATTTCTGTTAGATAGAGACGATCCACGCCAGAAAACGACTCAGAGAACAACTGTAGCGAGTGGTGTGTTCGGGTGTAACGATGGGGTTGAAAGGCAAGAAGGATTCGACCCGGAGTTTTACCCGAATCTAAAGCGGAGCGATATTTTCGTGCAGCCTCTAGCGTTGCTTGAATCTCTGTAGGGTGGTGCCCATAGTCGTCGAAAATTTTAATTCTTCGCTGATTATCTTCATACCGAAGATCAAATCGTCTCTTAACCCCTTTAAAGAGCGAGAGGCCGTCTTGAATTTTATTAAAAGGAATTCCAATGGTTCGAGCGATTCCAATTACTGCTAGTGCATTTCGAACATTATGATCACCGTGTGCATGCAGAGTTATTTTCCCTAACTCACCATTAAAAGCATCTACAACCTTGAATGTAACTCCAGTTATGAGTGTCGTAATGTCGGTGGCACGGAGCTGGTTTATCTCGGATAATCCATACGTCTGATACGGCTTTTTAAATCTTGATAAGTTACGAATGACACCCGGGTCATCTCCACAAACCATTACCTTCCCATAGAAGGGAATCCGAGCAACGAATGCAGTAAAGGCATCATCAATTTTATCCACGGATCCAAAGTGTTCCATATGATCTTCGTCGATATTAGTGACCACACCGTATACTGACGGTAGAAATAAAAAGGATCCGTCGCTTTCGTCCGCTTCAACGACGATATAATCTCCCTGACCGAGTCTCGCATTTCCACCAAAGGCGTCTACTTTTCCGCCAATCACTAATGTAGGATCTAATCCCGCCGAAGCAAAGACGGTCGCCATCATCGATGTCGTTGTGGTTTTTCCATGAGTACCCGCTATAGCGACACCCGTTTTTCCACGCATTAGCTCCCCAAGAGCTTCGGCTCGTGGAATTACGGGAATGGAGAGTCTTTTAGCTTCAACAAATTCAGGGTTACTTTCTCGGACCGCAGATGAATACACCACAACACTTGCGGCACCCACATTTTCGGGCCGATGACCGATGGAGATCTTTATTCCGAGGGTTGCGAGTCTACGAGTTGTTTCATTTTCATTCAGATCCGATCCGCTGACCGAGTAGCCCTGATTATTAAAAACTTCGGCGATTCCGGACATCCCAATCCCACCAATTCCAATAAAATGCAGGTGCAGTGATGACTCTTTTTTATTCATGGGTCCAAACCCGAAAGAAGAGTGACAATTTTTTCAGGAGAATGATCAGCGTGGAGAAGACTCACCGATTTTTCCATTTCTTCGATTCGTTTTGAGTCCGAATAGTACGACCGAATCTTCGTCGCTAAATCTAATCCCGTTGATTTTCCCTGAATTAGAAGATCGGCAGCCCCTTGATCAACAAAAAGGCGTGCATTTTTTTCTTGGTGATTATCTGAAGCAAAAGGAAATGGAATAAGCACTGATGCTCGCCGAACCGCTGCCAGTTCGGCAAGAGTGGAAGAGCCTGCACGGCAAATTACAAGCGATGCAGCTTTGTAGCATTCAGGCATATCGTAAATAAATTTTTCAACCCTACCGGCGACCCCAGCTTTTTTATATCCCTCTACAACGCGATTAAAGTCGCGTTCTCCAGTTTGATGGATCCACTGGATCTTTGGCATTAAATCTTTCAGGCCTTCAAACGAATCAAGAACGAGAGAGTTGATTCCAAGGGCTCCCTGACTCCCGCCGAAAACAAAAACGGTGAATGGATTCCGAGACGCTGATGGGAACGGAACCATGCTCTTTCGAACAGGATTTCCGGTAGTATGTGTTTTTGATTTTTGAAATTGTTTTTCTATTCCTGGAAACGCGCAAAAAACAGAATGGGAAAACCGAGCAAGGATGCGATTTGTAAACCCGGGCACTGCATTTTGCTCAAGAATAGCCGTTTTTACCCCCCATACCCAACCGAGGAGTCGAGCAACCAAAACGACGGGGCCTGACGCATATCCACCCACACCAATGACGGCGGCAGGTTTTTCGTGAAATA
>JBGSHQ010000336.1:0-3077 GCA_041752095.1 Bdellovibrionia bacterium | reverse complement strand
CTTTAGGAATCGGTTTTTCCACTGCGCTTTCTTCGGCCAGGGATCAGGGAAATAAAGATAGAGGCAATCGATTTCACCCTCTCCGAACATAAAGCGAAGTCGTTCCACGTTCGCTCTGAAGAAGAGTAGATTCTTTAAGCCTTTTTCAGCGACCTTTTCAGCTCCTCGGTAAATGATCTTAAATTTCCAGTCGATTCCGATGTAGAGCTCTTTCGGATTTTTTTCGGCCCACGCTCGGGTCACGTGCCCCGTATTACATCCGATTTCAACATGAAGTTTCTTCGTTTTAGCGCCGGGGATCTTAAATTGTTCGCGCCAGTGGCCGGCATTTTCTTCGGTCTCGTGGTCAGAAAAGGCGATCCCTTTAAATTCAGAGAGTTTCGCAGAATAGGGGTTCTTCGCCTTTCCATAACGATAATCAGGATGGGAGAGTGGGAGGCGCGAGATTTCGGGTTTCTGGGATGGCATGTGAAATCCTTAGTACCATATAAATAGAAAAAGGACCCTCTCCTCGTTATCCCTGAAAGCCTGGCTGGGCATTTCTATACGGAGGAGAGAGTCCTTTTTTAACTTTGAATCTTCGGTCAGTCGGGTTGAAAACTCTCGAATTATCCGAGAAGTTTCAGAGCGACTTGGGAGTTCTGATTCGCCTGGCCGAGAACGGAAACCGTTGCTTGGGTCAGGATATTCTGTTTTGTAAGCTCGGAAGTTTCTTCTGCGATATCTGTATCTCGGATGCGGCTATTCGCAGCTGAGAGGTTTTCGCGGTAGATGCCGAGGTTGTTAATCGTCGACTGGAGGCGGTTCTGAAGAGCTCCGAGTTCAGATCGGTTCTCGTTGATCTTGGTGATCGCCTTATCGAGCATCTCAAGGTTCATCTGAGATGATTCCTTGCTCGCGTTGTCGATTCCTTCAAGACCTAAGGCTCCGAGGGTCGAAGTGAGGTTCTTCGCATTAAACTTAAAGCGATCTTCGAAGTCGTTATTCTTAATACCGACTTGGATGTCGAGCGCATCAGTGTTTCCGTTTAAGAGTTTCGTACCGTTATATTCGGTAGAAAGTGCGATTCGGTCGATCTCTTGCTTGAGACCGATGACTTCTTTATTGATAAATCCGCGTTCCACATCGCCGATGGTATCGGAAGCACTCTGAATCGAGAGTTCACGAAGGCGGGTTAAGATATTTCCGGTCTCGTTCATGCCGCCTTCAGCGACTTGCACGAGGGAGATCCCGTCGTTCGCATTTCGTTCTGCTTGGCGCATCGAACGAATGTGAGCTCTTAATTTTTCGCTGATCGCGAGTCCTGCAGCATCATCCGCAGCGCGGACGATCCGAGTACCGGAAGCGAGTTTTTCAAGAGACTTGTTTTGGGACTCATGATTGATGTTCAGATTTCTCTGAGCCGCAATCGCCTGTACGTTTGTATTAATCCGAAGAGCCATTGTCGTTATCCTCCAACGAGTTTCGTGCCATTCCTCCTTGAGCTATCCACCCTCATCTAAGGGTGGGGTTGTTTACTTCTTGCCCACCGGCAATCCCTGCCGATTTCAAATGACTCATCGGAGCCAGCGAAATTACCTTTAAGGAAAAAGTGAAAGATTCCGCGAACTTATACCTGATTTAGTTAGTCAGGTAAAAAGAAGAGCTAAAGAATCCAGTATTCTATGCCGATGAAATATCTAGGGAAAAATACATTCTCAACCCCTGGAGAGCGATGCGGGACGTTAGGTTTTTACTAAAAAAAATAAATAAAAAAAACTTTAAGGCGACTCTTTTTTTAGGGTTTGTGGGGATCCTTTTTACAGGATGCGTGTCGAAACGGGATGCGATTTGCGAGGAACTGCCTCAGTCAGTAGTAGAAGTCGCGTCCTTTAAACGGGAGCTGGATCTGCATAAGGCTGAGCGGAGGATTGCCTCTGGTTCTCGTTTAAAGGCGTTACCTCATGCTCCAGATGAGCCTCAGGTTAAGGCTTGGATGTACTGGGCTGAGGAATCACTTAAGAAGACCCAACGGGCGAGTGACGTGCTGGCAGAGGATAAATCAAGCCGTAGGGCGCAAGGTTATCTCAACGAAGCAGGGCTAGCCCTGGTCTCACTCCATGGATACCTGGATCAGAAGAAGTGGGGTAAGGCATCAGCCCAGCTGGACGTAATAGAGGGAAGTCTAGAAAAAGTGGAACGGCTCGTCTGCGTGACTCGTAAGCCAAGCTCCGAACGAATTAAAATCGTCAAAAAAGCATCGAAAAATTAGCGAATAAAGGCTGGATTATTTCGAGGAGAGTTATCGAACGTGCGACCTGTGGATGGAAGCGTAGGGCAGACTTGGCCGTTAAACTGAAAGCCAGGGTTCTCGGCACAGTTGACTTCGATTTGGATCCTTTGGGGGCTTGTCGTAACACCATCGACGACTCCTGAGACGCTAGCAATAGAGCGTTCAGGCGCATTTCGTGTCGGCTGGGTTTTCATGGGTTGGAGCGTAGCAAACTGGATTTGGTCTGTGTCGCGAAAAAGATGAAAAACCGAGTAACCAAACCCAGCGGTGACCATGATGAAGATCATGAGCTCTAGCGGGTTGATTCGGTAGCGTCTGACGGACTTAGATTGAGTTTGTGGAGACCCCATACAAGGAGTTCTTCGGTTTTTCAGTGGAGAAGCTTAAGAGGGGTGTTCCATTTTAGTGCTTTTTTACTTCCTTGAGCTGGGACGACAGAACACTGACATCGACACCGAAATCAGGTAAACCTGAGGGTGAACCCCTATGGATGCACTCGCTCAAACCGCACTCTTAGTCTCGCTCACGACCTTTTCACTAGGGTTTGCGACGCTCGCGAAAAACGTGCGAAATAAACTTTTTCTTTATTACGCAATTAGCTGTTTATCGATCTCGGCGTGGGCTTTGTTCTTCTTTATCTCGAGCGTGTTTCCTGAAAAAGGATGGTACGGCTATCACCTGAGTCTAAATGCTTGGCTCGTTCCTGCTGGATTACTCTTTATTCAATCCATGATGCGAATCGAGAAATGGCTCACAAGTCGATTCCTGTTTTGGGGATCTCTATCACTTTGTCTCTTAATGACCG
>JBGSHQ010000335.1:0-3873 GCA_041752095.1 Bdellovibrionia bacterium | reverse complement strand
GAATAGGGGATAACATAGAAGTTTTCGTGCGCGAGGGCATACTCTTTCAGTATAATAGGTTAGTCGACGCTGGCGTACTGATAGAATATTGACGAGTGGGTTATACTAACCTCGATAAAAACCGCCTGACATCCATAACTTGGATTTTCGGGTCGTTCATTGATGGTCGTCTTTCTTTTTTCAGATCGAAAACGACTTGGATACTAAATTTTGGTTTAAGCACTTCTGAAAAGTGTCTAAGTGCGGGAGAAACTTCCGAGGACCCTGATTTTACTTCGAGGAGTAAATAAGGTTTTTTATTTTCAGTTACTAAGAAGTCGACTTCGCGTTTCTGCTTATCGCGAACATAAAAGAGATCATATTCACCGAAAGCACAGTCCGTCCATGCATGACAGCTTTTTAGAAGATGACTTGCGATCAGGTTTTCATACTTCGCGCCCGTATTTTCGACACTCGACCAGTCAGAGAGATAGAGTTTAGGTTCTTTCCGAATACTCGCCTGGATGTTTTTACTATAGGGCTTAATTCGGTAGCTAAAATAGACGGCTTCCAGGAGTTCGATCCAGTCGCGAACCGTTGCGAACGAAACGCCTAAGTCTTGTCGAAGGGATTCATACGATAGGGGTGAACTTACTTTTTCTTCAAGCAAAAGGGCGAGTGTTTTTAACTGCTCCACATCCCGTATTTCCTTTAAATCACGCAAGTCTTCTCGGATCATTCTCTCGCGGTATAAACGACGCCAACGCTGCGCTTTATTTGCGCTCCCGTCGAAAAAGGGTTCAGGAAAGCCTCCGAGCTCAAGTAAGGACTTAAGATCGTACTGTGTCTTTAAATCTCCTTCCCATTCGTCCTTTGGGGGCTCAGGAATGGTGGGTTTCTCGTTTAAACTGAGCGGATGTAGGCGGTAAGGAATATATCGACCCTGAAGACTGTCTCCGGATTTGCGAAAATAGTCGAGCCGAGCACTGCCCGTCACAATCATTTTTGTTTTGTCGCCATAAAGATCGTAGATCCCTTTTAGCTTATTTTTCCACTTGCGGTCTTTATGGACTTCATCGAGTGAGACAAGAGTCTTATTTTCGAAAAGGGACTTCGGATCTTTGATCCAGATTTTTCGAAACTCATCATCATCGTATGAAAAATAGGAGGTCGGTCCTTTCTCTTCCTCGAGGAGGGACTTTGCGAGTGAGGTTTTCCCCACCTGGCGGGGGCCGTTTATAAATGCTATTTTATGGCTTTTGAGAGCGTCGCTTTTAATGAAATGTTCGAGATAGCGAGTGATATCCATATAACCAAAATATACCCAAACTGAGGAATGGTCAAACCAAAACTCAGTTTGGTGAGGAATGGTCAGGACCCCTAAACCAGCGATATCCGAAATCGTCGCCCTTTAATCCGCCCATCGGTAAGACTCTGGACCGCGTCAGCAGCGATCGCCTTACGAACAGCGACGTAAGAGAACCGGTCATGGATTTCGATTTTACCCACGTCTTTCGCGTCCAGTCCGCCTGCCTCGCCCGTGAGTGCACCTAGGATATCTCCAGGGCGCATCTTATCTTTTCGTCCGCCAGAAATCAGGATGGTTTGCATTGCGCCCGCAGCTTCTGCGGCTTGCTGAAGTTTCGAGGCGAGAGCCCCATGATCGGCTTTTGCAATTCCAGAAATTTTCTTACGCGAAACGGTTACACCCGTTTCAAGCTCAAACTGGCGAAGTCGTTCCGCCTGCTTCGGAGTGGTTAAAGTAATCGCTAGTCCCGTTTTTCCCGCGCGGCCCGTGCGCCCGATTCTGTGGACGTAAACATCCGGTGTTCCAGGAAGATCAAAATTATAAACAGCATCGAGGTTCTCGATATCGAGTCCGCGTGCTGCGACGTCAGTAGCGATCAGAAGTTTTGCGCTCCCATTCCGAAACTGAGCTAAAACCTGATCGCGCTCATATTGTTCGAGGTCTCCATGAATCGCAGACGCCGCCACTCCGGCTTCATTGAGGGTGTGAGTGAGATCGGCGACGGTAACCTTAAGATTACAAAACACGATCGCGGATTCGGTTGGGTACTGGGTAAGAAGATAAAGGAGTGCTTTTACCTTTTCGGTCTGCTCGACTTCGAAAGCGAGTTGCTCAATTTGTGCCGAAGTTTTTTCTTCACTCTCAATCGTCACTCTTACGGGTGCGCGCTGATAGCGGCGCGAGATCGATTCGATCGAATCGGGGAAGGTGGCTGAAAAAAGGACTGTCTGACGAGCGCGCGGTGTTTCTGCGAGGATGTGCTCCATGTCTTCCTGGAAACCCATATCAAGCATCCGGTCGGCTTCATCGAGTACGAGTGTATTCACTCCACCGAGATCGAGCGAACGACGCGAAAGGTGATCCAGAATTCTTCCGGGAGTGCCGACCGCGATGTGGCAGCCTTTAGAGAGAGAATTCAACTGAGTAAAAATCGGGGCGCCACCGGCGAGAATAAGAACCTGGAGGCCAGGATGCTTACGACCGAGTTTACGAATTTCGCGAGCAACCTGAGTGCAGAGTTCTCGAGTCGGGCAGAGGATGAGGCCTTGAATTCGTCTCCGATTCCGTAGGTCGAGTTGCTCGAGCATCGGGATACTGAAGGCTGCCGTTTTTCCACTACCGGTCTTGGATTGGCCGATCAGATCCTTACCCTTTAATAAGAGAGGGATGGTCTGGGCTTGGATATCAGTCATCGATTCGTAACCCAGCTCCTGTACTACCTGTAAAATGGCAGGCGAGAGATCTAGGGTCGAAAATGGGGCCTGGGCGGAATTCATTTGGGGGTCTTAACACAGAACTTGAGGTTTAGATGCGCTCTGTGTAATAAATCGGCATGCTTTTACCTCAAGACGAACCCGTGAATCACCGAGCACCCTCTGTGGGCGCTATTACTAAGAAAATCATCGCAATTAACCCGAACCTATCAGCCCACGCGATTATGGACATCGTTCGTAGATCAATCGATCCGCTAGGCGGTTTAGCCGGTGAGTTTTCGTCTGCAGAAGTGCTCGACGAGGACCGCGCTTTAGAGCTTGCGCGTGAAAGTCTGAAGGCGAACTAAGCGCGTGCGCGAAGTTCTCAGCGTCGATGCAGTCGAGTGGCTGAAGAATCAGCCGGTGCTGGATGGCGCGTCGCTCGTGGCATCCCTTCCCGATTATTCAGAATTTCCGACGCTTACGTTAGCCCAGTGGTCGGAGTGGTTTACGGATGTTGCCGAACTCATTCTTCGGAAAACTCCGAGTGAAGGCGTTTCGATCTTTTTTCAATCCGATATTAAGCAGGAAGGCACCTGGATCGATAAATCGTACCTCGTTCAGAAAGCCGCCGAGCGAGAGGGCAGTGCACTTCTCTGGCATAAAATTCTGTGCCGTACGGCGCCGGGAAGTACCACGCACGGTCGTCCGTCGTATTCGCATTTACTTTGTTTCTCCCGCGGAGTTCGCGCTGATATCGCGCGCGCGACACCCGATGTGATTCCCGATCAGGGTGAAAAATCCTGGGCTCGTGGGATGGGAATTCATGCTTGCCAACATGCCGTCAGGTTTATCCAGGAAAATACTTCATCCACACGCGTGGTGAATCCGTTCTGCGGAATGGGAAGCGTGCTTGCGGTTGCGAATGAGGCGGGGTTACCGGCGCTTGGGATCGAGCGGAGTTTAAAGCGCGCACAGTCTGCTCGGGAACTAAAGGTCGCGCGTGCGGGTATGGGGTGGGAGAGCGCTAACCCAGAAGCTCTAAAAGCTCCGTAAGTTTTCGTCCGTCTTCTTCGGTAAAAGCTGCAAGCTCGTGACTGTCGAGATCGAGCACGCCGACGATTCGTCCCTCACGATAAATCGGGACCACGATCTCAGAGCGTGAAGCAGCAT
>JBGSHQ010000334.1:0-6700 GCA_041752095.1 Bdellovibrionia bacterium | reverse complement strand
TGAAAAGAGAGAACGATAGCCCCCATAAGCGCTACCCATTGAAAAGGATTCGCGTAATTCGAGGGATATAAATAGGTGCCAAAAAGAACAAAAAAATCGAAAAGTCCGAGGAAGAGAGCATGAGGTGTCAGGAAGCTATTTTGCCCATATCCAGATTCGAACCAATGAAAATAGAGATAAACTGAAAGTGAAAAAAATCCGGTCCAAGGAATCAAGAGGACAGGTTTTTTACGAGCGTCCCGCAGGACTGCCCAGGAGAATGCCGGCCAAGTTATCAGTCCCCAGGCCGTATTCAAAGTGGCTATCGCGCAAAGAAGTGGTGTCACCCAATGACGGAAGCCAGGATTCTTTTCAGCAAAAAACCCAAGTGCCATGTAAAAGAGGGTGGGCGCGAGGATATGTTGAAGTAAGCGCGGGTCGAGGGTGAAGTTTACATTCACTGGAGAAAAAACTAATCCGATAGCGATCCAAGCGAAGAGTTTAGGTACATTCCGAAAATGACGGGCAATCCCGAGCGCGAAAAGAACCAAACACAGCCACTGAAGAGCCAGGAGTGCTTGAAAATTGAAGTTTGTAATATTTCCTATGAGGTAAGTGAACACCCGAGAGGTGATCACGACATGACCGCCGGAGCTCAGGCGCATAACATCAATCGTGGGGGGTTGTTTATACAAATAGACGTCATCCCACGCGTCTAAGATGGGCATATTTCCCGTGCGAAAAATTGCAACAATAAGAAAGGCGAGTCCATTTCCGACGATGAGAACGGGTATGAGACGGGAAATCCACTTTCCGATTTTTGGTTTACCCATACCTAGGTAGATAGCGCTAGCGCTGGAGATGAAAGCGAAGAAGAGTAGGACGCGTGTCATTAGGTTATGGCCAAACTTTCGGATCACGAATTCGTTCCACGATTTCTGCTACCGCGTCTCGGTAGGGAGGAGTGAAAGGTTCGGGCGTGCATTTCCAATTTAATTCGAGCACCTCTTCGGCTCGGGTCGGTGTAGCTCCGATTTCAAGTTGGTTCTCCATACCGAAAGATTTGAAAATACCTTGTGCCAAGTCGCAGAGACGTACGGGACGTCCGTGGCTCAGTTTTACGGCTTGTGAATTCTCCGGAAAATCGAGATGGAGTGTCCGGACGACCAAATCAGAAATATCATCGGCAAGGTGGTATTCTCGGAGCTGTCGCCCATGTGACATTTTAAAAGGGTTGCCCGTACGAAGCGAGGACACTATTTGTCCTACGAAAGAGGTTGCACGAAACGGTTCTCCGTAAAGCGTATGAAGTTGGAAGTGACGATAGGGAAAAATCGAAGTTGGAAGAGATGAAAACCATTTTCGCTTCGTCGTGAGATATGAATTGCCATCACAAATCGGCGCAAAAGTTTCGTGAACTGAGCCAAACGTGATGAATCTTTGTAGCCGGGTATTTTCAAAAAACCATTTAGCCCAGGCATGAGGGAGTTCAAAGCTGTACTTTTCATGAGTTGCCATCGCGATCGCGGGATCGGTCGGACCTTGGCACCAATAAACGAATACCAAATCTTTATCTAGAATATTCTGAGGAATCTCGGAAGGGATTAAATCGGTCTTAAAATCCATCGTGCCTGAACGCGAGACCAAAATCGTGGAGTTACCACCCCCGAGTTTACGTATACTTCGCAACAGAGCTGAACCGATCATGCCATTTGGTCCGAAAACGATATGCTGGCTAGTCATGGTTAGCCTCGAGTTCATTCACGAAATCCGCTACGCCTCTATTATAATTACAACTCGGTCGCATTTTCCGCAGAATTTGTGGATCTCGAGAGAGTTCCTCGAGTGAGCGAACCCATTCGTCACGATTTCCCGGTGGAATTAAGATTCCATTTTTTCCGGTTTGAATCATGTGACTGATCCCTTTTTGATCGGAAGCGATGACGGGTCGATGGTTCGCTAGGCTTTCAAGCACAACTAACGGGGTATTCTCGTGCCAGAGCGAGGGCACAAGAACTGCATCGGTCTCCGCCATGAGGTCCCGAACGGAGTCTGTCGGCCAACGTTTTGAAGTTTTTAAATATCGGTGAGTTCGGTGACTAGCTTGTTTAAAGGCATTTGTATTCGCGTTTGCATCAATGATTTCGAGTCGAAGACCATCTGGCAACGCTTCGAGGACACTCAGAAAAAAAGGCCATCCTTTAATCGGATGCGCATTACCCAGAAAAATCAATCGGAGTGGACTGTTCTGAACTTCCATCGATTTCACCTCTGGACGAGGTAATTTATGGGGCGAAACGGGATAACTGAGGGAGAGGACTCCAGCTTTACTCTTACGAAAATTTAGGATGGATGCCTGTACCGGCGGTGAGGGAGCAATGATCCGATCAAAGCGGGAAAGGAGATCTAACATCAGATTCAGACTTTTGGGTGCTTGTCTTAGATAACGGTGGAGGCGAAAATCGAAGTATTTGCGATGTCCGCCACCCCGCCCACTTAAAAACTTTCTCATTACTCCGAATATCTGTTTTGGAAAGACCGCAATTCCCATCTCTTCAAAACGGAGTATGCAAGCTTTACATTTTTTTTCACTGGGCCCGTCGCATGGAACGAGTGAGCCATCGTAACGATAAAAATTAAGGCAGGACATACCAAAGTCGAGTGCCACATAAGTCGTGGGAGCCCCTTTACCAGTTGTTTCCGATACCGCCGAGAGCATGCCTTGGAAATTATGGACGTGAATTTCGTCGGGTTTTATCTCTCGCACTAGCGCCGCTCCAGCCCGCGCGGTTGCTCGGGAGAGTTCGTGGGGTCTGACGAGAGATTCGAGAGAGGTAATTCCATGAATTTTTAATTGACCGGCATCTAAATAACTCTGGAGATCACCAATGAGCCGCGTCGACCTCTTCGCAGAGGCTACGTGTACCCGATGTCCTCGCCGGAGCCACTCACGGGTAATATCCATGCTAAAAACCGCACCCCCTCCGGGATTCGTGAGATCGAAGTATGCAGAATAGAGGAGGTAAGTTTTCGCCACGATTTTATACCGGAAAAATATCGATATAATCGATATTTTTAAGATCAGTCGCCCAAACCGCCCATTTTTTTAAATCCTGATTTTTCTGGATCGCCTCGATCGTGTTGCATTCGAATTTTAAATTTTGATCTAAAGGATGACGTCCGACTTTCGGATAATTAAAAACTGAGCGAAAACTTTTCATACTCCAAGGACGGATCCGAAAAACCGCATGTGCATGACGTTTTGCGAGTAAGGTCTGCTCTGGGGTCATGGCGGGATAGGTATGTAATTCCGAGAGCCGATTCAGGTATTCAACTCGAGATCTTGAATCGATCGTGAATCCAAGATCCGAGTATCGCCCAGTTCCTGCTGTCAAAATCGACTTTCCGAAGCAGGGTAATTCAATTCCGGTTGTTCCGCGGACCGTGATTCCAAAATCACAGATCCGAAAGAGAGCCATCGTACTGATTTCAGATTCAGGTTGGAGTAGTTTTACGTTATCAGGTAAGAGTCCAATTTTTTCACGAATGAGTTTAGTCTCGGCTGGTTCACCTTTCGCGTTATCACGGGCACGCTTCCAGGCATTGGCTGGATGCATTTTCACGACCCAATTCAAGTTCGGATTTCGAGTCGCGGCGCGAACCGTTTCTACAAACCAATGACCGTAATCTTCAAAAAGGTCATCGCCGTAAAAAAGATTTGCGTCCCAAAGTACGTGAGAAAAAATGATCGCAGTTTTTTTATTAGGGTCAAGGTCGAGCTTTCGGCAGATTTTTTTCTGTGATTCTTGAGTGGTGTACTGCTGGTTTCTGTTCTGGAGAAACCATTTTCCATTGTATCGGTTATCGAGTTCCTCGGTGAGAGCTCGCTCCTCTCCCTGACCCCAAGGCCTTGCCATGAGCTTTTCGAGGGTGGCCCGAGAGACCGAATTGGGATGGATCCGCCGAGTTTCAGGAGTTAGACGTTTCAATACGAGCGCATCATCTCGGGAAGGTTGAACGTATTGGGCGACGCTGGAGCCCTTTTGAACGGCTGTATCGATGATCGGACCCATGATTGGTCCGTTCGCTTCGTTTATGAGCGTGAGTACTGGTTTGAAAGTGTCGATTAATTTTCTGGATTGGATCACATTTTCTAGGGTTCGAGGGAGAAGACGTTCGAGCTCAGAGCGAATGATAGGATCACTCAAATCAGGAGCGCCCTGATGATTACTCCTCGAAATGGCGGATAAAATTTGGGGACCAATCCAGGCCCCAAGATAGGTCCACCCCTTCGCAGCTTGAAAAGATAGATCCTGGGTTAAAAATTCTGCCGCATCTTCCACACATTTTCGGCGCTCTATATGAGAGAGAGAGAACTCCTCCCAGTAAATGAAATCTTCGATTCCGAAAGCTTCGAAGTAGGATTTCGCCCAGGTGTGAAGGCGAGAAGTTAGGACTGTTGGCGACCAGCCTTCAAGGCGTAGTCCTGTCGCCAGCATCGCTTCCATTTTAATGGGATAAATGTCGGTGGTCATCGAAGCGATGAGTACCCGTTTTATTGGGTCAGTTATTAAATTTGACTCGCGGATAAAGTGGGAGTCAACAAGGGTAGAACGATAGTCGTTAAAAATTTCTAGCTGATCGTAAGGAGCCGAAAGCCAGGTTCGAAATCCGGAAAGGATAGGCGCCGCAGGCGATGCTTTTACAAACTCTTTAATGTCACGGACCATTGCCCACTCACTCATGGTTAGGTGCGTCCTTGAATAAGCATAAACTCTGCTCGTTTTAGATCAGATTCCTCATCGATGTCGAGTGATGAATCAGCATCCATGACGTAACCGACCGTAGTGCCCCCATAGAAATTTCCGCTCTCAATCATTTTCGGGCTCACTATAAGTATCGCAGGGCCATTTCGAGCGAAGAGTTCTGGTTTATCCTGCCTTCTCAAAATCTGAGTCTCGATGTGGGGCTTTAGGTTTCCCATAGGGGATAAGTCCATCAGGGATGTCGGGTTAAACTGATGGGGTACTCGCATGACACTAACAACAGTGTCTGCATTTCGGTCTCGGAAGAGTTTAACCGCTTCGTCGATATGGCGACCTGTTCGTAGAGGTGAAGTCGGCTGTAGGAGAGCGACGGCTTCCACATTTTCTCCAGTCTGTTTCAGCCACGTCAAAGCATGCTTTAAAACTGATATCATCGGCGATTCGTCGTTAGCGAAATGCGCAGGACGCATGAAGGGTACCTCGAGTCCAAGCGAGAGTCCCACCCCTTTGATTTCGGTATCGTCAGTCGAGAGAAGAGTTCGCGTTAACTCTTTCGATTCAAGGGCGGCCTTCGCCGTGTAAGCAAGTAACGGTTTCCCCGCGCAGTCTGCGATATTCTTTCGGGGAATTCCCTTAGAACCTCCACGAGCCGGAATGAGGCCGATCACCGTCATTAGTAGGTGATCCTCTTCTGAACTTGGATTTTACCGAGTTTTGCTAGTACGTTGGCGATTTTGTTTCCAGCCCCGCCATCACCGTAAATCGGTTCCGATGGGTAAGGCCCGTGTTTAACTTGCTGCTCAATTGCCTTTTGGATTGTTTCCTTTCCGTGCTCAGCGTCTAAAACGTTTCTACCACGTTCGCGAGTGTCTTGGCGAGAACCTATATTCACGACGGGAGTGCCGATGAAAGCTCCTTCTCGGATTCCGCTACTGGAGTTTCCGATGAGGCAGGCTGCACGTTTCATTAAATGCACGTAAGTCGAGATTGGAAGATTTTTGAAAAAATACATTCTTTGATCGAGTTTACGTTCGCGCCATTTCCGAATTCCACGAGCTACATCTTCCGATCCAGCGTCGGCGTTTGGCCATAATATGATTGCCGGTATGTTAATCGCACGAATCGCTTCTAGAGTATCCGTAATTTGTTTTTCACCCTCTCCGTATTCCGTAGTGACGGGATGCTGAGAAACTAGTACGAAAGGTTCGTTGATATTAAATTTTTCTCCAACCCCGTCTTGGAAAAGTTTTTCGATTTCTCCAGAGAGATCTTTCTTCAAAAGCTCTGCAACTAAATCGATGCGAGGGCAGCCCACGAGGTGTACCGATTCGGGCCGTTCACCCAGCTTGATAATACGTTCCTTTGCGTCAGCACTCGCAGGAAAATGAATGTGTGCAAATTTAGTGACCGCATGGCGGATACTTTCGTCGATGGTGCCGCTGACTTCCCCACCCATAGTGTGCGCGACTGGAATATTCATGTAGGCAGCTGCTAGTGTCGTGGCCATCGTCTCGAAGCGATCCCCAACGGTTAAAACGATATCGGGCTTTAAGGCGTCAAAAATCGTCGGTAATTCGATCAAGCCGACACCCGTACTTTTCGCCATAGTCGCGGGTGTTTCCCCTTCGATTAACATATAGAGGCGACTGGAGATTTTGAACCCATCACGTTCAATATGATCCACGACCGATCCGTAGCGGTCGAGAACGGCCGACGCGGCCGCTACGACTTGAAGTTCGAGGTCTTTATGATCTCGAATTGCGTACATGGCTGATTTAATACTGCTGTAGTTCGCCCGCGACCCAATCAAAACACATATTTTTTTCATGAGAAGTCTTCTTCTTTTAAGAGGTAATCTCCGGGGAGATCACGCTTCGCTTTTTTACCCACGATTCGCGGGTAGTCTGCCGCTGGAATACCAGTCCCTGGTTTCTTGAAGGCAATATTTTCCCGAG
>JBGSHQ010000333.1:0-2090 GCA_041752095.1 Bdellovibrionia bacterium | reverse complement strand
CTCGAGTTCCGGCTGTGATAAAGTTTACGATACAGGCTGCGGTTCCTATAAATCACTAATCGGGCGGGAGAGGCCTTAGGAGTGATCACATATGTCGAACGGAATTGATTCGAATTTTGAAACATTCGGGGACTTTGTTCTACTGAAGCTTCTGGCTTCAGGAGGGATGGCGGAAGTGTTTCTGGCGCGTCCAAGAAACCCGAATGCAAATGGTCGTGTTGTTATCCTAAAGCGAATTCTTCGTCACATCGCGGATGATCCAGTATTCATCCAAATGTTTCGTTCCGAAATTCGCGTTACCTTGGGCTTTAATCACCCGAATACTATCCAGCTCCATGACTTTGGGGAGCATGATAATCAGCCGTATATTGTGATGGAGTACATCGAGGGAAAAAGTCTTAAAGAGATCATGACTAAATTTTCGGAAAAATCCGAGCGCATCCCTGTCCCAACAGTTTTAGGATTAATCGCACAGGCTGCTTCTGGGCTTTCTTATGCTCATCATTTCGAGAATTCAGTAACAGGTGAGGTGGTGAACGCGATTCACCGTGATATTTCACCTCATAATTTATTAGTTTCTTACGAAGGGAATCTTAAGGTGATCGACTTTGGTGTCGCTAAAGCAAAAAATCAGCTGACCGAAACACGAGTGGGTCAGATTAAAGGTAAAGCGGGTTATTTATCTCCAGAGCAACTGAGCGAAGATGTGCTTGATGGAAGGAGTGATGTTTTTTCTTTAGGGATCGTGACTTGGGAGTTTCTGACGAATCAAAGACTGTTTCAACGTTCGGGTGACACCGAGATGAAAGTCCTTGAGCGCATTCAAAACTGTGAAAAACATATTATTAAACCATCGGTTTATAACCCAGAAGTTCCACCTGAAGTGGATGCGCTTATCCTTCGAGTACTCGCAAAAAATCGAGACGATCGCTATTCCAGTGCAGCTGAGTTTCAGTCGGAACTCAGAGCAGTCATGAGGAAGTGTTACCCTTACTATTCTTTTTCGGACACCACGCAGATTATGCGTGTTCTTTTCGAAGGCGATATGATGCTGGATCGAATGGTTTTACGCGAAGCCAATGCGGCTGCTCAGTCTATATTGGCAGCTGAATTAGACGCTAAAACACGAGTGGTTCAGCCTGAATCGAAAGGATTAATAGCGGGTCTATTTCGAGGGTTTAGAAAAAAATCTCGATTACCTGATGAAGTTGAGCTACGAGTTTCGCGTATTGAAAATGCTTTAAAGCAAAAAGCGGGTTTTCGACATGTGATGATGGTTGTGATCTACGTTCTATCGATCATCAGTATTAAGCTTGATGAACGCTATGAACTTATCGGAAAAATTTTTTTACCGGCCCAAGCTGATGTCACTGGAAATCTTCCAGATCCGATCATTTCAACCGTAAATCATCCTGAAAAACTCAGGGGTGGAAAGATACGTTTAAGTGTGTTGGAGCCAAAAGTTGTTCCAATAGTTAAGCCGCCATTAGCTAAACCAACTTTAGTTAAAGTACCATTAGTTAAAACACCATTAACTAAAGGGACTTTAACTAAAATGGATACTCGTACCCATCCAACTGCTGTGAAGCCACTTTTAAAGCCGGTCGCTTCTTTAAAGAAGCCCCTGAGGCTTAGTAAGCCTGTTAATCGTTCCCCCGCTAAAGCACCGGTAAAAGTAATCGCTAAAAAGAAAAGACACTAGGGGCGAAGTAATTTTAGCGTTCTAAGGAAGTTCCCACCTAGAATTTTTTTTATTCTTTCCTCGCTCCACTTACGACCGAGCATGAGTTCGACTAAGTGGGGGAGTTCGAGGCATGTCTCGAACCCATGCGGGGTGGTAATCATTCCATCCCAGTCACTCCCAAGTGAAACGTAGTCGTCACCCACAGTCTGAATCACATGCTCGATGTGATCGATTACTGACGTGGCTTCGGTTCGCCCTAGTGCCCAGACGTGAGAGAGAAAACTCGACTGGTACATAATCCCGACTGTTCCACCTGAATTTGCCACGGCCCTGATCTGCTCATCATCGAGATTTCTCCAGTGATCATGGACTCCCTTAACCCCAGTATGGCTTACGATAAAGGGCT
>JBGSHQ010000332.1:0-3859 GCA_041752095.1 Bdellovibrionia bacterium | reverse complement strand
CGACTTCGAATTGGTCGCAGCGAATGCTCCGCTTGCCATAAGTGCAGTCATTGCAACTGCGATCGTTTTCATGTTTTTCATAAAGCGGTCCTCTCGTGCCTTTCAAAATGAGCGAAAATTAATCTACACGGGGGATATAGCAAGGTCTTTGCCAGAAAAGAAGGAGGGCAAGCGAAGAGGTGCATTTATTTTAAACTCCGGTAAATCGAGTCATATTAATGGGTTAGCACATTTAGAGTGGAGAAGCCGGCTGGTGCACTTCGGCGCTCTAGGGCCAGGCCGCACCGGTTTGAGCAGTGAAATATGGCAGGTGTCTAAAGATTAGGCACTTTTTAGGAGCAAAGAAAAAGCCGACACAGAGATTCTCTATGCCGGCTTCACTCTACTTTAATCAGTTTTGTAAAATCGAGTTGTTACTCGATTACTTATCGGTTTCCACCGGGACGAGGACCGCGGTCGGGGCGAGGTCCGCCACCATTTCCGCCACCGCTTGGGGCTGCGCCGCCAGCAGGAGGAGGAAGAAGGACTTTGCGGGAGAGACGGACTTTACCCATCTTATCCACTTCAAGAACCTTCACTTCGATTTCGTCGCCTTCTTTCATGAAATCTTCCACGCGGTTTACCCGTTCGTGAGCGATTTCAGAAACGTGGAGGAGTCCGTCTTGGTTCGGGAGAATTCCGATGAACGCTCCGAATTCGACGATCTTCTTCACTTTACCTTTATAGATCTTACCGACTTCAGGTGTTGCGATGATGTCGTTAATCATCTGAAGCGCCTTATCTCGTGCGGCCATATCGCTCGTTGCGATATTAATCACGCCGTCGTCGTTGATGTCGATCTTGGCACCCGACTTAGCAACGAGGTCTTTAATGACCTTACCGCCAGAGCCGATGATTTCGCGGATCTTATCCACTGGAATCTTCAGCGTCGTAATCCGCGGAGCGAACTTCGACATTTCTACGCGAGTTTCAGTGATTGCTTTCGCCATTTCACCTAAGATGTGGAGTCGTCCATCACGCGCCTGCGCGAGTGCAGTACGCATGATCTGTTCGTTAACGCCTTCGATCTTAATGTCCATCTGGATTCCAGTGATACCGTCTTTCGTACCAGCCACTTTAAAATCCATATCGCCTAAGTGATCTTCGTCACCGAGGATGTCGGTGAGAACCGCAACACGATCAGATTCTTTAATGAGTCCCATCGCGATACCTGCGACTGGCTTTGGATACGGAATACCCGCGTCCATAATCGCCATCGAGGATGCGCAAACAGATCCCATCGAGCTTGATCCATTGGACTCGAGAGTCTCGCACACGATACGAACCGTGTACGGGAATGCTTCGTGCTTCGGGAACATCGCTTTAATCGAACGCTCGGCGAGAGCGCCGTGTCCGACTTCGCGGCGGCTCGTGAAGCCCGTACGCCCTGCTTCGCCCACTGAAAAAGGAGGGAAGTTATAATGGAGCGAGAACGGGCTGTAACCCTTCACAAACATCGTATCGACGATTCGCTCGTCTTCAGAAGTTCCTAAAGTGATCGTCGAGAGAACCTGAGTTTCTCCACGTGTGAAGAGAGCAGATCCGTGCGTGCGTGGTAAAACACCTGCTTCGACTTCGATCGGTCGAACCGTAGTGAGGTTTCGTCCGTCGATGCGGGACTTATCCTTCAGAATCATTTCGCGCATGATATTATACTGGAGAAGTTCAAACGCGGTTTTCGCTTCTTTTTCTAACTTCTTCGCGCCATCAGAATTCGTCTTCTTCATGTCGTCGCTTACGAGAGACGTGAGAGTGGTCTTCCGCGCATCGTCGACTAAGCCGTAACGTTCGTGCTTATCTTTTGTACGAAGTGCTTTTTCGAGAGCAGCTTTTGCAAGCCCTTCGATTTTCGAAGCAAGAGACTTATCTGCTTCAGGAGCAGTCCAGACGCGCTTCTGCTGTCCGACTTTCGCTTTCAGCTCTTCGATCATCTTGATACCCTTTTGGATTTCAGCATGACCGAGCATGATTGCTTTAAGAACATCGTCTTCGGAAGCTTCGCGAGCTCCGCCTTCAACCATCATGATCGCGTTCTTCGTCGCTGCGACGAAGATTTCGAGATCGGTTTCACCCGTCTCAACTTGGTTCCAGGTAGGGTTAATCACGTACTGGCCGTTTAGGCGACCGACGCGAACACCACCGGTAGGACCGCTGAAAGGAATGTCAGAGATCGAGAGAGCAGCGGAAACACCCATTGCTGCTGCGGAATCGACATCGGCTTCAGGATCGACCGAGAGAATCGTTGCGATCACTTGCGTTTCGTTTCTGTATCCTTCTGGAAAGAGAGGACGAATCGGGCGATCGATGAGGCGAGCAGAAAGTGTTGCTTCGCTTGTCGGCTTTGCTTCGCGGCGGTGGAAGGATCCAGGGATTTTTCCAGCTGCATAATATTTTTCGGAGAACTCGACCGTGAGTGGGAAAAAGTCGAGGCCTTCTTTTGGGGTTTTAGCGGAACACGCAGTGACGAGCACGCGCGTATCGCCGTAGGAGACGAGAACCGAACCGTCGGCTTGTTTAGCCATTCTTCCGGTTTCGATCGTCATCGTTTTTCCGCCGATTTCGGCAGACACAGAGACAGGTTTATTCAGTGACATTTTTAGATTTCCTTTCGGTAGACGTGAGGCTGAAAAGACAAAGGGCTCCTCTTCACGCTGATTCAGCGTAAACGGAGCCCTTATCAAAATTCGTTATGCGATCTAAACTCGTGATCGAAATATTACTTCCGGAGTTCGAGAGCGTTAATGAGTGCACCGTAACGAGCAGCATCCTTTTTCTTTAAGTAGTTCAGTAACGTGCGTCGCTGACTGACAAGAGCGATCAGCCCACGGCGTCCGTGGTGATCTTTCTTATTCGCCTTAAAGTGTTCGGTGAGTGAAACAATACGGTCCGTGATCAGCGCGACTTGGACTTCTGGAGAACCAGTGTCTTTTGCGCCTTTCGCGAATTTCGTAATGATTGCAGATTTGTTCGCCTTGATTGCAGTTTTTCCAGCCATTTTATTTGCCTACCTTACGGGATCAAAGAGCTAATGAAACCCTCGGAACCTCGATGAATTCGCCCGACGTTTTTATCGGGCTACGGTTATTAATTACTATTTTTTAGTAGCCTTGGATCTAGCACGGGTGGGGGAGATGGGACAAGTGGGGGTTTTAAGGGTGGAGGAGATGGGTCGTAGATGGAATAAAGTCCATAACGCAATAAGTCATAATTTATGAGGTGAGGCGGTAATAAACTGGTGCCTTGATACTCGGATTCGTGAAGGGTTTCGGAGCAGGTGTCGGGTTTGGGATATTAGGTTTCGATCCAATGAAAATATTGCCGAGCGGCCAAACAAATTTTGGGTGGTAAACTATTTTTAGGATGAAAAAGAATTTGTCGCGCCTCATTTGCACGTCCCACGGTGCCAAACCCCACGGGTTCCGATCGCAAGTGAGACGAGTAAAGAGCCTTCTCACCATCAGTTTGCTGATTATATTGACCGGGCCAGCGAATACTTTTGCGGTCAGTCTAAAATCCTGCAAGCAGGTCCTCACTCATTTCGATCTTCACGAATTAGAGCGTAGCGAGCCATCCACGCAAGCTCGCAATACTTTTCGAAAAACTTTTCAGTCCATTAGCGGTAAAACGCCGGACGACACGATTCTCTTCGATGCCATTCTGTCACTCTATCCCTCAGACATCGCCAAGCTTTCGGAATTTGATACCGCCAAGTTTCAGGACTTTTATCAGAAGTTTGCGATTTCAATTAATCCCGAAGAGGTAGCGAAGCGGTTCAATCAGAATCCCGATGCATTCCGTGCCTCCATTCTAAGCGATAGCC
>JBGSHQ010000331.1:0-7118 GCA_041752095.1 Bdellovibrionia bacterium | reverse complement strand
TTAATTCAGACTTAGAGTCCCTGAATGAGAACCGGAGTCGGCTGCTGAACGAGCGGAGTGCTTCCTAACTGGCCTGAAGCATTCGCTCCGAAGCAGTAAGCGGCTCCCGACGTGAGAACGGTACAAGAGTGATATTCACCGACTCCGATAACACTCACATTAGCGATACCGCTGACTGAGACGGGCGTAGGCTGGTTAGTCGTTGAGACGTCATCACCGAGCTGCCCGTATGAATCATCGCCCCAGCAGGTCATTCCATTTGCCGCAGTTTTAGCGCAGCCGTGTTTTGCACCGAGCGAAAGAGCTGTGATATTTGCGAGGCCACCGACAGTTACGGGAGAAATTTGGTCGGCGAGTGCTCCACTGTCTCCGAGTTGACCGTCGCTATCGGATCCCCAGCATTTCACACTCCCTCCTGAAATTCCTGCACAAGAAACGCTCCCACCCGCAATAGCAGCAATCGCAGTTCCTGGAGCTGGAGTGACAGGAACGCCAGAGTTCGTATTCGCTCCACCGTTTCCGAGTTGGCCATTTACGTCTGAACCCCAGCATCTAAAAGTATTATCCGAGCGTCGCCCACAGGCGTGTGAGAGTCCGACAGAAACGTCTGTCATACTTGATAGACCGCTGACTGTCGCGGGCGTGGTCATATTCGTGAAAGCGGCATTATTTCCGACCGCTCCTTCTCCGTCGTATCCCCAGCAGATGATAGATCCTGTAGCGCGAAGTCCGCAGCTCGTATCTCCTCCTGCAGAAATTTGAACAAAATTAGTAATCGTAGCTACGAGAGCGGGGGATCCTTGAGACGTAAGTGAAGCATTATTTCCTAACTGGCCAACGAGGTCACTGCCCCAACACATTGCTCGACCGTTCGCAAGTACCGCACACGTATGATTCGATCCTGCTGCAATATCGATCGCTGTAGTGATGCCACCGACGAAGACAGGAGTTGTTTGGTCTGCGTTTGCTCCACCGTCGCCTAACTGTCCGTAAAAATCAGAACCCCAGCACTTTACGCTCCCCGTACTATAGAGCGCACAGGTGTGGCTGCCGCCGCCGACGATTTTTGTGATGGTCGCTCCTACACCGTTTAGGTCTCGAGTGGTCGAAGTGTTAGAAACGGAATCATTATAATTGAGAGTCAGCGTAACGCTTGAAGCTCCGGCTGAAGTGGGTGCGAATCTAACCACTAAGGTACATGTTCCTGCTGCACCCAGAGTGGTGCCACAGGTTCCACCTGTTCCAGGATAGCTTCCACCCTTAAAGGTAAACGGAGCTCCGAGTCCTGTAACGTTCATAGTGCTTGCTGAGACGGAACCGACGTTTGTAACAGTAAGGGTTTTATCTGTCGTATAGCTGATGGCATAGGAGCCGTAAGAATAAGTCGGGCCATCCGAGATCGAAAGATTCGCAACCGTCCCACCCGTTCCAGTTAAATTTTCAGTCGTGTTCGTTGCATTGACTCCGTTATTATACGCAAGAGTTATCGTGTCGCTAAATCCGCCTGTCGAAACGGGTGAGAATTGAACGACAAGTGTACAGTTTGTGCCTGCACCCAGAGTGGTGCTGCAGTTTCCTCCTGTGCCTGGATAAGTTCCGCCTTTAAAAGAGAAGGGTGCAATGAGCGCGGTAGAACTCATCGTGGTCGAAGTGGCTCCACCACTGTTCGTTACGGTGAGAGTAAAATCGGTATTGGTCCCTACGGTTTTAGATCCGAAGTCATAGCTCGGTCCGTTCGAAATCGAGAGAATGGCAGGATTCAGTCCTGTTCCGGTAACATCCTGATTTACGGTTTGGGAATTAATGCCATCATTATAAGAAGTCACTAAAGTATCGGTCGTCACTCCGGGTGACGAAGGAAGATAACTCACGACCATCGTGCAAGTTCCAGCTGCAGTAAGCGTTGCCCCGCAGGTCCCGCCCGTTCCTGGAAAAGAACCCCCTTTAAATAAATAGGGAGCTGAAATACTTCCAGAGGAAAGTGCGGTCGCAGACTGTTCGCCAGTATTAGAGAGGGTGATGGTGAGATCAACCGCCGCTGCTCCGATTACGACAGATCCATAATCAAAAGGATTCGTTACAGGTAGAGTGATCGCTACCGATGCGAGCGCAACTCCTGTACCCGAGACCCCAAGAGTCGCCGAAGTCGCGATGCTGCCATTATGATAATCTAAAGTCAGTGTTCTCGAGATGAGTCCCCCTGCGACGGGAGCGAAGGTTGTAATCACGGTGCAAGACGCACCACCTGCAAGCGTAGCGCCGCACGTTCCGCCAGTTCCGGGATAAGTACCGCCCTTGAAATTTAAGGGAGCTGATAAACCACTCGCACTCACCGCTGTGGCAGTGAGAGTCCCAGAATTAGCCACGGTGAGAGACTGGTCAGTCGAAGTCGAGACATTCATACTCCCATATCCGAATGGGACTCCGCCATTAATGGAGAGGAGTGCTGGTGATCCGCCGATTCCGGTTAGTGCACGAGTGGCAGAAACATTTGCAGTCGCATTGTTATAGGGAAGGGTAACAGTAGCATTAAAGGTTCCATTCGCTACTGGGGAGAATCGGATGACGACTGTGCAAGTCGCCGCTGCTGCAAGTGTAGCTCCACAGGTTCCTGTTGTTCCTGGATAACTGCCGCCTCTAAAGCTGTAAGGAGCTGCGGGTGCAGTGCCACTCATAGCAGTTGCACTCACTCCTCCAGAATTAGTGACTGTAAAGGTGAAGTCAGTATTCGATCCTGTAATTTTTTGGCCGAAGTCATAAGTCGCGCCATCGGAAATGGAAAGATTTGCGGGAGCTACTCCCGTTCCTCTCAGAGTTTGGTTCAGAGTTTGTGGACCGGAAGCATCGCCATAAGTTGTAACGAGTGTAGCGTTAACAAGTCCAAGCGCGATTGGCGAAAAGTCGACGACTAAAGTACAAGTAGCGGCCACCGCAAGCGTGGCTCCGCAAGTTCCACCCGTGCCCGGATAGCTTCCGCCTTTGAAAGCAAATGGTGCCGAGATGCTGCCCGAAGTGAGTGAGGTTGCAGTCTGGCCGCCAGAATTTGTGAGTGTGAAGGTGACCGTACCCGGAGTGGTCGCGCCGACTGCTATATTTCCGAAGTCGTAGGGCGAGGCGATCGGATTAGTAACCGCGAGTGAAGCAACGGTTGCTCCTGTTCCGGTGAGTCCAATGGTGCTTGTAGTTGTGGATCCACCATTCGAGTAGGAGAGTGTAAGAGTGTTTGAGGTGAGAACAGAAGCGACGGGTGAAAAATTCACCACGATCGTACAAGTCGAAGAAGCTGCAAGCGAGGTTGAGCACGTGCCTCCAGTGCCAGGATAGGTGCCGCCTTTAAAATTTAAGGGGGAAGAGAGACCACTGTCCGTAATTGAAGTGGCAGTCATTCCACCCGTGTTAGCTACCGTGAGGGTCGCATCGGTGCTTGATCCTATTGTCTTTATGCCGAAGCCGTATGGGGTCCCACCGTTTAGGGTGAGTGTGGCTCCGGTAGAAACGGTGACGTTAATGTTAAGCGAGATCGTTCCACTATTTGCAGAAATCGTTAGGACGTTCGAGTACGATCCAGCTGTTGCGGGTGCAGTGTAAAGGATTGCAACTGAGCAGTTTCCGGTAATGGGTTGGGTGCAGGTGCCACCAGTGCCCGGGAATGTTCCGCCGTTAAAAGTAAAACTCGAGTTGGAGTTTGAAGAAGAAGAAATTGTTGCTTCACCACTGCCCGTGGTCGAAATCGCAAACCACACGAGTTTCGTCGAACTCGCAGAAACTGAACCCATGTTATAAGAAGATCCATCGACGAAGGCGAGCGTACGAACCGCAGTGTTGCCACCACCACAGCCGCCAGTGGCAGCAGAAATCGCTTCCGTGACTTTGCATCCCGTTCCACTCGCGAGAATGGCAGAAAGAAGCAGAGTGAGTTTTAAAGTCCGTAAATTCAACATACGTGCAACCTAGAGGCACAATGCCCCAACTAAATATCGGACTATATTAGTATATTATTTAGGGATCGATTATGGCTAGATGAGTCATCTTCGACGCAAACTTAAGTCATTTAAAAGTGAGATAACTTATTGATAACGCTAAATGTTAAC
Source organism: Bdellovibrionia bacterium (assembly GCA_041752095.1). GTDB lineage: Bacteria > Bdellovibrionota > UBA1018 > UBA1018 > UBA1018 > JACMQW01. The sequence continues at coordinate 3,027 of JBGSHQ010000331.1, read as the reverse complement.
GATTACCCTTTTCTTGTGCCAGGAGTTTGGCGCGGCGGTAGCCCACCCGGGCTTAACATTTGCAGTTTCATGGACGAAAACCCAGGGAGTCTTCTTTGAGAAAAGCCTTTGTTCTAGATACCAACGTTCTACTTTTCGACCCCAACGCCATCTTTAAATTCGGAAATAACGACATCATTATTCCGATCGTCGTTGTCGAGGAAATCGACCGGTTTAAGCGGGAAATGTCGGAAAATGGTCGTCATGCTCGTCACTTTTCTCGAGTCGTCGATAATATGCGAACCGGTGGAGAACTTTCTAAGGGAGTAAAGCTCCCCAACGGTGGAATTCTTACCGTCGAACTCGGCACCGAGCAGCCGCTGCCGTTTGAACTGCAGATGGATAAAGCGGATAACCGAATTCTCGCTTTAACGATCACGCTTAAAAAAGAACAACCGAAACGCCCGATTGTTTTCGTAACGAAGGATATTAACCTCCGGATTAAAGCCGATGCGCTCGGAATTCTCGCGGAAGATTACGAACCTGATAATGTAGAACCCGATCAGCTTTACACAGGGACTGCGACCGTTACGGTCGATGCACACTTAGTCGACGAATTTTACGCGAATAAAAAACTCGCGTTTCCTGAGGGAACTCAGAAATTTAAGCCGAACCAGTACATCATTCTAAAAGATTCGGCGAATCAGAACCACACGGCGATGGGTCGTTACTCGAAAGAACTCGACTGTATAGTTCCTGTGATTAAGCTGCCTGAAGGTCTTTGGGGAATTTTCCCGAAGAACTCGGAGCAGGCTTTCGCAATCGATGCTCTCTTAAATGACGAAATTAAACTCGTCTCGCTCGTCGGTAAAGCAGGTACGGGTAAGACGTTACTTGCAATCGCTGCAGGTCTTGCGAAGACGGTCGATGAAGGTGTTTATCATCGTCTCCTTGTTTCGCGTCCGGTTTTCCCGCTCGGAAAAGACATCGGATATCTCCCTGGAGATATCGAAGAGAAGCTGAATCCATGGATGCAGCCGATTTACGATAACGTCGATTTTCTTTTCGGCGCAACCGGTGGCGGAAAAGGGGCTTCGCGCCGAGGCGCAGGTCGTGGGGCACAGGAACTGATGAACCAGGGACTTCTCCAAATCGAACCGCTGACGTATATCCGCGGTCGATCGATCCCGCAGCAGTACCTGATCGTCGATGAATCGCAGAACTTAACTCCACACGAGATTAAGACGATCATCACGCGCGCTGGTGAAGGCACGAAGATTGTTCTGACCGGAGATAGCTTCCAGATCGATAACCCGTATGTCGATGCCGCAAATAACGGTCTCGTCCATCTGGTGGATCGGTTTAAGGACGAATCGATTTCGGCACACATCACGCTCTCGCGTGGTGAGCGTTCGAAACTTTCGGAATTGGCTTCAAACTTACTTTAAGTTCTGGTCTGCGTTTAGCTTTTCAGCGACTAATGCACTTTCATCGATCACTCGGTCGAGGATGTGTACTTCGCTGCCTTCGTAGCCGAAAGCTCGGAAGCGTGCTAGGCTCGTTGGGTTTGCGCTCGTATTTTTTAGATTATATTTCCCAGGATTGCTTCGTCCGTTTATGAAAAGAGGCTCTTTCAAGGTCGCTTTTTCATTCGCGGTCAGCTTCTGATCGAGCCACGCGCCTACAGGCCCAGAAGCATGGCAGGAAAGACAGTCGGCTGTGAGAGCGGCATGTTTTGTCGGGTCGGTGATTCGGCGCTGAACATCCGCCATGGCGATTAGTTTGGATCGATCCCGGGAGAGTTCGAGAGAGTTCTTTAAAACAAATCGAAGGTCGTCGCTTGAATTTACAGGTTTTAAAGAAGCTGGGAGTGCTTCACTAAATTCATGAGTCGAATCGCCTCGATGAGAAGCATTTCCATAACGAATTTCGAACTCCGTACTATAGGAGATCCAAATCGGTGTGAGTCGATAAACCGCTTTAGGGTCAAAAACATAAAATCGTTTCATCACCGTCTGTGCTCCGCCTTGTATGGGGAGAGAAACTGCAAGCACTGACATTCTAGAATCCAGAATCCATGGTTTTACGATCTTATGAAGTTCTTTTGAAAACGAACCCGTGAGGCCACCACGTGAAAATCCGGGATGGACGCCGAGAGGAATCCCAGCAGTGGAAGCATTCGAAAAGGTGACTGAGTTTTGCTTTATTTTTCTTAAAGCTGTCATGAGCGAAGGCCACTCTGTATCGCTTACTGGATAAAATGTATGCAGGGCTCCTTGGGTAGTGGAGCCTTTCCCATTACTGCTTATCCAGGGTTGCCACGAAACGCGGACCTGACGTTGGCACTGATCGGTGAAATGTTCGCGGAAGCAGGGATCGAAGCGGTACGCTACCGCGATCCATTTTGGATAGAGTGCGCGAATTGCTGACTGATCAGATTCGGGCATCGATTTTACGAGTTCTTCATGGATGGATTCTGGAATGAGTGATCTGGCTGTCGAGACTTTTTGGAACTCAGATTCATTCTCCGGAAGGGGGATGAGAATTGAAACGTCATTTAAATCGAGCGAAATTTTCTCTACTGCGAATGCAGAGGATGCAGATGAGAGTGCAGTTACGAGTGCTAGAAATGAGGGTAATCGCTTAATGGTTTTGACCATCGCCGGTTTTCTCACGAAGGGCTTGGATCTCGTGGTCGAGATGACGACGATAGGAGCGAGAAAGAATTTTTAATTCTTGGGTGTCAGCATTCTCTTCGAGTGCTTTAAAGAGATAGCGTCCCCGGACCATCATTGGATGGGAGAGAGAACCGATCGATTTTCTTTCCTCTTGGTAGCGAACCATCTCTTCGAGAAGTTCGACCTTATCCATCGAAAGGATCTTCGCCTGGTAGGCGAGTTCCTCGGTGTTGAGTTCTTTTGAAATTTTATAATTACGGAGCGAAATTACGTTCGACATGGTCGTATCCATTTTCCTTTTCATGTGTTCTAGGTACGGCCCCCTTAGAGCAAGAGGGGTACCAATACAGACGCAAAGCGTCTAATTCTT
>JBGSHQ010000330.1:0-5635 GCA_041752095.1 Bdellovibrionia bacterium | reverse complement strand
GGACGATTCGCTATCTAGTTATCAAAACCACGAATTTTTGGCCGAGTCCTTCGGTGCTTATTGCGACAGACTGGGTGCAGTCGATAGATTTTCATACTCGCACAGTTTCGACCGCTCTCATCAGCTTAGTGATTAAAACAGCTCCTGAATATAGGGCGGATTCTCCCATCACTCGCGAATATGAGCAAAAATTGTATGATTTTTACGGGCATCGTCCTTATTGGGTAGTGGACCAAAAACAGATGTATTCCGAGCACAATGTGGCGCATACCGCGGCAGGCGAGCTTCCTGATCCCTATATTCACCGAATAGGCTAGTAATGCCCCAATATTGGACAGCACTTCTCCCTCCGGTCCTCACGATCGCGGTCGCCGCATTTTCTCGTAGAATAATTCCGTCATTAGTTCTTGGGCTCTTTGCGGGAGGGTTAATCTTTCAACCGACAGCCATTGGTTGGCTAGACGCACCCGTCGATGCCATCCTGAAAACTCTCACCGACCGGAACAATCTCCAGGTTCTTCTATTTCTTTATTTTTTTAGCGCATTGATGCGCCTTCTGCGACGGGCAGGAGGGATCGAGGCTCTTACCGCTCGTCTCAAAAAATTTGTTCATTCTGAGCGCGGTGTTTTCTACACGATTTGGGCTATGCTTCCGCTGAATTTTATCGACTGTGGTTTCCGAGTGATTGCGGCGGGAGCCGTCGTCTCGACTCTAGCGAAGGAAAAGAAAGTCTCACCTGAACGAATCGCGATGACGCTTAATAATACGGCGACCCCGTTCGTAGAACTGATTCCTTTCGCGACTACGTTCGTCGGGTTCAATGTCGCAAATATTACTCTCGGTCTCGCGAACGCCGGACTTGCGGATCGTTACTCCGCTTACCCAACCCTTCTGCGAGCGATTCCCTACGAGTTTTTCAGTCTATCCGTCCTCGTCGCTACTTTTGTGGCCATCTACATTTTTCCGCGGCGTTCGATCGATTCAGAAGCCAAGGGGAGCGATAAAATGGACGCGCGTATGGAAGACATGGAGATGGATGACTCAAATGAAAAACCCGAAATCGCTCCTCGGTTGATCAACTTATTTATTCCGCTTCTCGGAACCGTTTCTCTTTCGCTCTTCTTTTTTTGGTACTTCGGCCAGGATCCAAAGTTTCCCGATCGCGGGTGGTTTCAGACGATCCTGAACACTGATCCTAACCGGGCGATGCTCGTGGCTCTCGGATTCTCCCTCGTCGGAACGATCGTGCTCTTCTTTTCCCAAAAATACCGAATAAAAAAAATGACCGCTGATATCATTGCCGGTGGAAACTCGCTGATGCGCACATTGATTATTCTCGTACTCGCCTGGTCGCTCGGTCATTTGACAGAGTCACTCCATTTGAGTGAATTTATCAGATCCGCAGTCGGCGGCACTCTTCCCGGTTGGAGTATTCCGCTTTGCTTATTTCTTCTGTCTTCGGCAATCACATACTTTATCGGAGCCGGGTGGGCAGCGGCTTCGATCATCATGCCGTTCGCCCTAACGCTTGCCTTGGCTGGCGGAGCAGCTATTCCGATTTCAGTCGCTGCCGTCATTACTGGGGGCACTTTCGGTGATGTCACCTCGCCGGTCGCTGGAATGACCAATATGGCTTCGTCAATCGCCGGCGCGAAACACTCCGCCTATCTCAAATTCATGCTTCCATTTAATCTGACCGCACTTTTCGTAGCGTCGATCCTCTTTTTGGTTTTTGGATGGACAACTGCGACGCGATGAACGCAATTTAACCTTCGTTCACGACGAATCCGTAAGGTAAACCGTCTTAGAGATTGGAGAAATGGCGTGATAGAAAATAAGTTTAGCGACGAATTGAAGAGTAATGGATACTCAAATGAAGAGCGGTACTTCGAGGAAGTGAACCGAAAACTGAAAACTAAATTGAGAAAACGTTTGGTAAAAGCTCCTCCCGTAAATAAAGTCAGTGAGCGCGCTATCGAGCGCTGGGAGACGGACGGTGGAGAGCTCAAGAAGAAACCTTAATTTTTCTGACCACTAGTTTTCTTACCTCAATCACCGTCACTGTAATTAACGATGCGAGCGTCATCGTTCCGAGATCTACGAAGGAAAGCGGATGTAGCCCGAATACACGCTGAGCAAGCGGGATAAAATGCAGACTCAGCTGTAATCCGGCTATCACCATTACGACGCCTAAGAGCCAAAGATTAGTCTGTATTCCCACTTCCGCCAGAACGCGTGTTCGCGATCGGGCACTGAAGGATCTCCAGAGTTGACTGAGTACCAAAGTCGAAAACGATAAATTCCTCGCCTGTTCGAGACCCTGTGTCTTCAGCGTGTATGCAAAAAGTGCGAGAACGATTCCGCCCTCCAGTCCACCCACCCAGCCGATCCATTTCCACTCCGTCTTCCCGAGGAGTAGCTCTTTCGGCGATCTTGGAGGCGTATTCATTACATCAGAAGAAACGGGATCGGCGATGAGAGCGAGAGCCGGAAATGAATCGGTTACTAAGTTAATCCAAAGTAGATGCGAGGCAAGAAAGGGAAGGGGTAGACCGACCACCGAAGCTCCGAGTACGATAAAGAGTTCTCCGAAATTACCCACGAGCAGAAACACTGTCGCTTTTCTGATGTTTTGATAAATGCCCCGACCCTCTTTTACAGCAGTAATAATCGTCGCGAAGTTATCATCGGCTAGGATTAAATCGGCTGCCTGCCGGGTGACCTCGGTTCCGGCTTTTCCCATCGCAATTCCGATATGTGCCTCACGGAGGGCCGGGGCGTCGTTTACTCCGTCGCCGGTCATCGCAACAATCGCTCCTTTTGCTTTACATTCGCGAACGATTTTAAGTTTCTCTTTTGGCGTTGCCCGCGCGTGAACAAGGTTCTCCGACCGGTCTCCGTCGATAAGCAGACCTAACTCTTTCGCTATCGCTGTAGCCGTGGCAGGATTATCGCCCGTGATCATTACGATTTCGATCCCGGCGCGCCTGGCTTCAGCGATTGATTGCTTCACTTCTTCGCGCGGGGGATCTGCGATTGCGATGAGGCCTAAATAGCCGAGGTTCGTTTCCTCATCGGTGGTTCCTGTTGCAATGGCTAAGACCCGAAGCCCACGCGATGTCATGTCTTGATGAATCGCCGTTATTTCTTTGAGATTCACGTGCTCAGTGCAGAGAGGAATCACGCTTTCAAACGCACCTTTCACGTAGAGAACTCCATCTTTGCGACGGATGGACATTCTCTTTCGAGTCGTATCGAATGGGTTTTCGTATTGGCGCGGATTAGTTTCTTCGATTTCTCTCCATTTTATACCCAGTTCATGGGCTTTCATGAGGATCGCGAGTTCCGTCGGATCACCGACGCCGGAAACTCCGTCATTTCCAAGTTCAGCGTCGCAGCACGAGGCTGCTGAAATGACGAGATCATGGTGATCATTTCCAGATAGTTCTCTCACCCTCATTTTTCCGGTCGTGAGGGTTCCCGTTTTGTCAGTGCAGATAACGGAAACACTCCCAAGAGTTTCAACACTGGGTAGTTTTCGAACCAGAGCATGTCGTGAGGCCATTCGGCGCACACCTAAGGCGAGTGCGACCGTTACGATGGCCGGCATGCCCTCTGGAACTACGGCAACCGCAAGCGAGACGGAGAAAATAATCAAGTCGATCCATGGACGATGATGGATCCATCCCAGGATGAGCACCAGGATCACAACCCCAATACAAATGAAGAGGAGAACATTTCCAACCTTGGAGAGTTGAAGTTGGAGAGGTGTTTTTGGCGTTTCAGCAGTTTTGATGAGGTGGGCGATTTTTCCTAATTCGGTAGCCATTCCGGTCGAAGTGACTTCAGCCCGCGCAGTACCCATCGCTACCGCCGTGCCCATGAATAGAAGCCCAGCTTTGTCCGAAAGGGAAGCTACGGCGTGTTTCGTAACCGGAAGGCTCTCACCGGTCAGTACGGATTCGTTCATCTGCAGTTTCGCCGACTCAGAAATTTTAGCGTCAGCGGCGACGACATCCCCTGCAACGAGAACGAGGAGATCGCCTGGTACGATCTCGATCGCCGGTATCATGGATTGAATACCATTTCGGATCACCGACGCCCGAGGCGCTGTCATAACCTTCAAGGCATGAACGGCCCTTTCAGCGCGGTACTCTTGAAAGAATCCAATCGAGGCGTTTGCGACAAGAATACAGAGAATCGCAATTGCCTCGATCCAGTCCTGTACTACGAAGGTGAGTACGCAGGCCGCGACCAAAATGAGAACTAAAGGGCTTACAAATTGGGCAGCGAGAATTTTCCAAATGGATTTGGACGTTTCGGTCGAAATTTCATTGAGACCGAAACGCTTACCATTCAAAGCAACTTCTTTCGAACTTAACCCTTCGCCCAACAGTTTCTCCATATTTTCATTCTTCCCCTAATGCCACAGCATATCAGCGATTTTTCATCACCCGCTTAAGATTTGCAATTCAGTGGCCGCCGCATTTTATGGCCCAAAGCGATCAGAGCGTACATAGCCTAATCGATGGGGAATTTCGCCTCATTTAAAAGACGGAATGGGCTTTGCAATGAACCGGTTAGTAATGAACAAAAAAGTTATTCTCGTACTAATTATTTTCACCGGTCTCTTATCCCCACTTACGCCATTCGCCAAAGGAATGAGTGAGATCAGCAATCAGAAGATGGCAAAAATACAGGACATCAATAGAAATCCAGGTAACTGGATCGGTAAAAGAGTGACCCTAACAGGTGCAGTGGTGAATGCGACCGTCGATACTTTCGTTCTTGATGGACGCGGAATTTTCAACGATCGCATTTTAGTTATCGATCAAAGTAGAATGGGATCCAACGAGAAGGAAAACTCCAACTTAGGGAGCGTTGAAGTCGCTGCGGCTGTTGTGACGAATTCTCTTCTCTCGGTAACCGGTGTTGTGAAGCGTCTGAAGATTTCGGAAATAAGGCAGATCTATTTCGTTCGTCCAGCACCGACAGTGCTATCAGAAATCACGACTTCGATGCCGGTTCTTTTAGTAAATTTTTCTGATCTTTCGGATAGCGTTAAAAAGTAGTTAATGAACGTCACCAGTGGAAAGAGTTTTATATGAAAAGATTGATTTTTATTGTGTTCAGTTTGTTTTTACTTGGAAATTTGGCAGTGGCAGCTGATGCGCCGATGATTGGGGAATTCTTCTCAGCCCTGCCATAGGCGCGGTCCTGATGGCTACGAGCACAGGGGTAGTCGCGATCAATGCTCGGATGCTGAAACTAAAAATCGCACCAAAACCAGGGGCAAGTCGCAATTCGCGATCAGCATCCACAACCGCTCATAAGGAAATAGCACCATGAAAGAAACTAACGAGTTAAATAAAAAACAATCTAAAGAACAAGCGAAAGATCCCATTTGCGGAATGACCATTAGCAAAGAAAATGCACTTCACACCGAACTCGATGGAAAGACATATTATTTTTGCGGCACTAAATGTCAGCAAAGGTTTATTTCGGGTGCAGCCGCCGCAACACACGAAGAAAAGAGTGGCGGTTGCTGCGGCTCTTGAAAATCCTTCGATGCTAAATAATCTACGAAGCGAAACTAATTTTAGATGGATGCGAACATTGACCCCCGAAAAAGCT
>JBGSHQ010000329.1:0-3950 GCA_041752095.1 Bdellovibrionia bacterium | reverse complement strand
TTTCCGTTAACGGATACGACGATGGTGTCTCCAACCTTCTTAATTTGTGATTTCATCTGCATTTCCCCTCAGAAAAGATTATCGTAGAAAGCGTGAGCACTAAAAAGAGGCAAGAAATGCCGAAGCGAGAGGCGAATGGTAGTCGTTCAAATATTGGCCGTTCTGGAGAGGGCGAGCTTTTCATTGTTGCGACCCCGATTGGCAATCTTCAGGATCTTTCCCCGCGAGCCGTGCAGACGCTCAGGGGTGTGGACGCGATCCTCTGTGAGGATACTCGTGTAACTGCATCACTCCTCTACGCGAATGGTATCGAAAAGAGACTCGAGCGAGCGGATCAGCATGCGAGTTCTCACCAGTGTGATGAATGGGTGGCGCGGCTCGTGAGTGGTGAGAAATTGGCGCTTGTTTCCGATGCAGGTACACCTGCCGTCAGTGACCCCGGTGCTGAACTTGTGAATCGTGCTGCTCAGGCGGGAGTGCGGGTAACGCCGATTCCTGGAGCGTCGGCTTTGACCGCGTTTCTTTCAGTTTCGGGTTTTACTTCAGGAAGCCCTCTTTTTCGCGGTTTTTTCCCTAGGAAACAAGCGGACCAAGAAGACGAGTGGAAGAAGGTTTCGAGTCTCCCGTTCGGTGTGGCGGTGGTTTGGTTTGAGAGTCCGGAACGAATCATGGCTTCGATCGAATTTTTAGCTCGGGTCGCTCCGGATGCCGAAGCCGTAATTGGAAAAGAGCTGACGAAGATTCACGAAAAATTCTACAGAGGTTATTTAAAAGATCTAACTTCGCATATCCAATGCGCGCACGCTGCGGGTGAGATTCGCGGCGAGTGGGTGATCGGAGTGCAGCTCCCTGCGCAAGTTTCTTCGCTTGAATCGGTGGAAGATGATGCTTGGAGGAAATCCTTAAAAAGTCTCATGAATGCGGGGGTTTCCGCTTCTCGCGCCGCTCGAGAAGTCAGTCACGTTTTTGGCATTTCTAAGAATACGGTTTATGCCGAGGCCATCCGATTGGCGGAATCGGACTCAGGTTAAAAAAAATTGATCCGCCTGTTGACCCCGGGTCGATAGAGTCCTTACACTAAGAGTGTGGTTGTGGATGAATCCAAGGATGGATTCGGGGAGAAAAAGATATTAGCTCTCGCGGGCCTCAGTGACGTCAGGATGACTTATCACTGAGGCTGTTTTTTTTCTAAGATTCGAAACAGGAGTACACGCAAATGGATTTGCGAAAAAGCCTAAGAAGGGCACGCACCTCAAAATCAGAAAAAGTTTCGGCCGTCACGGAAATGGGCCCAGAAAAAATCACCCCTCTGAATCAGCTGGGTACTTTTTCAACCGCACTGATGCGAGCCAGTGACCCGAGTTCTATTCGTGAACTCGTTGCGACCACGGTTTGTGCAATTCTCTCCGCGGAAAAAGCCCATGTTTTTTTCTCGGTCGAGGAAACGGTAGAAGAAGATGTTCGAGCGATCTTTAATCAAGACCGCGTGAGGCTCAGTTCAGGTTCCGATTGTGCCGTGGCTGCACGAGGTGCCGCAGGTGTACTCGCTGTGATTCGAGCGACCGATAAATTGGATTGGTCGTCGTTCACGCTTGAAGATGTTTCGATCCTCGAAGCCGTCGCTGCCCAACTCGGACTTCGATTAGAAAATTTAAGGCTTGAGGGAAAACTTCTCAGGCACCAAGAGAGTTCCATTCAGGCGCTCGCCGCCGCAATCGAAGTGAAAGATCGCTATACCTCGGGTCATACGAAGCGCGTCGGTGTATATGCCGATGCACTCGCGAGACAGATGCCGCTCTCAGAGACGGATAAGGAAAAAATCCGGCTTGCCGGAATTCTTCACGATATTGGGAAAATTGGTGTGCCGGATCGAATTTTACTGAAGCCAGGTTCCCTGACCGGGGACGAATGGCAAGAAATGCGAATGCACACGGAAGCTGGATTCGATATTGTGAGCCGAGTGCTCGGGCTTGAGGAAATTGCTGAAATCCTTCGTCACCACCACGAGCGGTGGGATGGGTCGGGATATCCTCGCGGATTAAAAGACGTCGAAATCCCTGTTGCTTCACGTGTGATTGCGATTGCAGATACCTTCGACGCTATCGTTACGGACAGGCCTTACCGGGCGGCTTTAACGCCGAATGAAGCCCGAGAAATCATCGTTGAACTTTCGGGGACTCATTTTGATCCGGTCGCGGTGAAAGCCTTCGAAGCAGCGTTTTCTGAATTAGAAGCGTGTGCGCTACAAGTGCCGACCCGGAACTCGAAATAACGCGTTGCTCTTTATAAAACCGGTTGAGGGGGGGGAGCGAGCTTGGTAGCTTCACTTCACTCTATGGCATGGTTTGACGATCTTAAGACACCTCGCATTAAGTCCCAGGTATCCGAGCGCACTTCAAAAGTGCCGGAAGGGATGTGGGTGAAGTGTGTTTCCTGCGGTGAAATCATGCAATCGAAAGCGCTTCGCGATTTACTGCAAGTCTGTTCGGAGTGTGGACATCACTTCCGAATGTCGGCCGCTGATCGCATTGCGATGCTCACTGATGAAGGTTCTTTTGATGAATACGCTGAGAATTTAGTTTCGACGGATCCACTCGAGTTTGATGATTTAAAGCCGTATAAGGCGCGCCTTCATGCAGCGGCGCTCAGCACGGGGATGCGCGATGCGTGTGTCGTCGGAAAAGCTAAGCTCGGAGGACTTCCCTATCACCTCGGAGTTTTCGAATTTAAATTCATGGGCGGCAGCATGGGTGTTGTTGTTGGTGAAAAGATCACCCGACTTTTTGAGATGGCACTCGAAGACCGTCTTCCAGCAGTTGTGGTCTCCTCAAGCGGCGGCGCACGGATGCAAGAAGGAATTCTTTCCCTCATGCAGCTCGCAAAAACCTCATCACTGATCGAAAAAATGCGAAATGAAGGAGTTCCCTACATTGCTGTCGTTACCGATCCTACCACGGGCGGAGTCGCAGCGAGTTTTGCGATGCTTGGAGATATTACGATCGCTGAGCCGAATGCACTCGTTGGGTTTGCAGGACCCAGAGTGATCGCTCAGACAATCCGTCAGGCTTTACCTGAAGGATGTCAGCGGAGTGAGTTTCTCATGAAGCATGGGTTTGTTGACCGGATTGTTCACCGGAAAGAACTCGCTACTGAACTTCGTGAATGGATGTGGCGACTGGGCTACCGGACTTGTAAGTTCCCCACGCAGAGGAAAGCTTGAGACGGATCTTTTTTTCTCTCGCTTTGTTGTTAACGATGAATTCATTTGCTGATGGAGTGGGCTCGCTTCACTGGTCGGGTGATAAGACTTTATACGACACTCGGAATAACCGAATGGAGCTCATCGGTCATGCTGCGATCCACCAGGGTGGGGAGTCCCTTTTTGCGGATAAAATTATCTATGAGCGAGATACAAAGCTGGTCCATGCAACCGGCAATGCGGTTTTTGTAGGAAAGGCTGCCCTCATTCAGGGGAGTGAAATGCATTTCAATCTAGAAACACGCACCGGAATCATTATGGATGGACGTGTTTCGACCGAGCAGTTTACGATGTCGGGGGCACGAATCAATAAACTTGGAGCGGACCGTTTTCAGGCTCATAACGCTGATTACTCCACCTGTAAGGACTGTCCGCAGAGTTGGACTCTTTCAGCGAGTGATGTCGACTTGCAGGTCGATGGTTATGCGTATCTTACGAATGTCATCGGGAAGGTCGCGGACGCTCCCGGATTCTGGTTTCCGTACCTCATCGTTCCGATTAAAACGAAACGGCAGACAGGTCTTCTCATGCCTCAGTTCGGATTTTCAAATGGTGGATTTACTTACGTACAGCCTTTTTTCTGGGCGATCTCACGAAGTTTCGACATGACCCTCGGAGTGGGAACTTTCGGTGGCCGCGGAAATCGAGTCGAGTGGGAAGGTCGTTATGCGCTTACGAATGGGCAGGGCAC
>JBGSHQ010000328.1:0-10220 GCA_041752095.1 Bdellovibrionia bacterium | reverse complement strand
CTAGTCGGAAGTGTCTTGTGACTTCTACACGATTGCACTAATCTGCAACTGTGAAGCTTTATCCACTCGTAGCCGTATTGCTCATCAGCCTTTTCTTTACGAATGGGTCTTCCCGCGCCGATTCTTTTATCTTTGAAGGCGGGTTACTGACCTCGCAAAAAATTGAAGTCTCGAGTGGAACCAATCCCAGCGCTACTTCGGGTTGGGATCCAGGCGCAGTTCCGACAGTTCGGGCCGAGTATTGGCTCAAAGATCCCGATAGTTTTGATTTTGGACTGACCCTGGCTCCACTTGTCTTTAATACTTCCGAGAACCTGACAAGCGACATTACGGTTTCTGGAGTGACTCTTCCAAAAGGGACCTTCACAGGCTTAAACTTCCAGTTTCACAATGTTCGTTTATCAGGGAATTATCCGGTGCTTCGTTGGAACGAAGGACAATCTGACTTGCGATTTGGAGTCACTGGACTCTTTAATTATGCGAGGTTCACTTTTACTTCACAGAATGTGAGAACCGTTGAGAACGACTTTCTGGCCGTTCCTATTCTTAGGGTCGATTTGACTCAATCGATTGGCAGTGGGCGCTCATTGCTGCTCCGTGGAGATTTTTTACCCCTTTCCTTGTCGTTAGATTCAGGGTTCTTTGATTTTTTTCTGGGCATGAAGTTCGAGAGATTTGAGCCCGGTCTCAGGTTTTTTTGGGGCGGGTTCCGTGACGCGGCCTCTCCCGAAACAAGTAACGCGACGTTTTTTTCTTCGGCAGTGTTGCGGTTTCCCCTCTAGAAGCCGCGATAAAAGTGCCGATAAAGGCTTAAGCCGAAACGTCAAATAGCATTTGTATCGTCTTAAAATTCATGAATTAATCTCTCCATGATGAAGAAAAATCCGGTTCGCAAGGCGACCATTTTCGCTGCGTCTGTCGTGCTGAGCGTTGGTTGTGGCCAGAATCCATTTCCGGATAAGAAACTCACCCAGGGACAGATCGATAAGCCGGATTATACGCTCGATGCCCCGGTCTCGGTCGAGTGCGTTTCCGAGCAGCTCTGTGAATTCGAAGTGAAGGCGAGCGTGCTTGTCGATAAGGGATACCCGGAGCTTCGGATGGCGGATCTTCCTCCTGGTGCTCAATTTCAACCGCATACAGGGATTTTCAGCTGGACTCCTAAACTCATGGATCAAGAAACGGAACAGACCCGAACGGTCTTTATCCTTCTGTCGAGTTCAAATCATCCGAGCGATTTCGGGATGGCACGGGCAGTTTCGATTCATGTCACGGCTCCCGTGAATAAGGTGGGGGTTCGATGATCCTTTTTAGGAGATTAGTGAGCACTTTCGTACTGATCGGAATTGTTTCTACGGCGATCGCCGCGAGTGAGCCGTCGCTTGAGGAAATGCTCCAGGATCTCGAGACGCCCCAGAACCAGGCTCCTGCCAGCGTCGCAAAAGATAAACTTTATTCCGTTCAGGGTCGATTCGCGCCGCTGAAGTCGCGCTCCGAAGTGACGGTTGGCGGCGGCTATAACTTCGCGGGAAGTGGTTATCTATCGATGAGACAAATCGAAGGTGCTTATCGTTTCCACTTCAGCGACCGTTTTTCACTTGGACTTTTCGGAAGCTATAACTTCAATAAGCTGAACGAGTCGGGGACGAACCTCATGAACCAGAACCAGGTTCTGCCTGATTTGGCTTACGAGCAGTACCGCGCGAGCCTCCTTTTCGCTTACAATACTTTTTACGGAAAAATCCGCTTTGGGATGGAATCGGTCACTTACTTCGATCAATACATCGCTGTCGGCCCTGGTATTGTCGCCATGAATACGGGGACTTCGCCCGCGGCTGTGGTCGACATCGGATTTGCCTTTTGGCTCGGACGAACGGGCAGCGTTCGGTTCGGTGTGCAGAACGAATTTTTCTATGAAAAAAGGGTTCAATCGACTGTTTTCCGTAACGACGCCGTCGCCCATCTTGATGTCGGTCTACTCTTCGGAGGAATTTGAAAAATGGGTAGTGGAGTGCGTATGACGGATCGATATAGAATTCTATTCGGATTTTCGGCGGTGCTTGCACTCGCGAGTTGTCAGGATAAAGACTTTTTAAATATCGAAAACCTAAAAGAGCGTATGCCTTTGCTTGGCTGTCGGTGTCCGGGAGGATTCACCGCGAATCCAGGTCAGGATGGCTGCACGCGTGAATCGAAGGTTGATCCGTCTGGCGGCAGTATTGGTCGGATGATCGAACTGGGGGATGAGTCCAGCAGCTATCTGAGCGAAATTTTTTATTTCACGGACGCCGACGCGACGACTGACTGGCCGATCGCATTCGAGCCTCGTACGTCCACCGTCGATCATAGCGGACGTCCGTTGCCAGAAACAGTCGTTGCGTCCATTCCGTTTTGGGTGGATCGTGTTTTCGGCAAAGATAAGATTTCGATTAAGTCGCATCCGGGCCTTTGGCACACGAAAACTGTTTGTATCGATATTCAGCGCGAGAAAAGTTACACCATCCACATTGGTGGCGATAACAACTGGGGTTTGAAGATCGACGGTTTAGAATACGGGAGCTGTACGAGGAGCTATTGTTTCGTGAACGGCCGATTTATTTCCCAGACTTTAAAGTCGGGCAAACACTTGGTCGAGATGAAATACTATAACTACCCACAGAGTTCAGGCGCGCTCTGGTATGAGATCTACGATCAGCCGATGGCGGAAGTCCAAGCGGCGACCAAGGAATCCGACCTTTCGATTCTTTTCACGACGAAGTCACTGGTCGGTCAGTACTGGGATTTCGCGGGCGAGATTTGTCCGCCCGGATACGCCTATGATGTTTGTGCGGGTGATAATAAGTGTACGAAGCTCGAAAAGGCGGCTTGCCTTTAGTTTCTCGACCCTGATCATCAGTTCATGACCACGCCGTACTCGTCCCTGATGAAACGAAAAAATTCAGCGCGCTGAGTGGCATCGAGTACTTTATTAAACACGAAAAAGGCCTGCATATCGGCTTTCCAGAATTCACCCGCTCCGGTGTAATTCGATCCAATCGCCCAGCGTTTTAAAGGAGGGGTATTAGCGCGATTGCCGCCTGAAAGAAGAGGGAGTCCATTTCGTTCTAAGGCGATACCCGCGGTTGTGGAGCTCCTAAAGGTCCAAGCAAAAAAATCAGTGATGTTCCCGCCCCAGTTTCCAGAAATCCGGTTATTCATGGGAAGATCGATATACGCGTTATTATCCGACCACGGAAAGTGTGATCCATATCTATTTCCGTTAGCTTGGTTTTCGTTCACGAATGCAAAACTTGCGGTGACCTCGCGAGTTTTCGCAACGATGTAAATCTCGACATTCGTATTCGGTGTCTCACCCAGCGATACGGCGGTACGGTAACCCGCTAAACCGAGACGAATAACTTTATTGCCACCCACCGTTTCGATAGTTGCAGAGGTCCCCGAAATTTTAGTCGCGTGGTTATTATTTCCGGACTTATCACTGAGAACCGTGAGTGCCGTTCCGTCATTCACGGGTGTGCCCGTTCCGTTCACATCCTTCGCCTCATACCAAACCAAAGCGCCCAGGCTTTTAGGGTTAAAATAAGTCGAGACCTTTAGGGTAGAGCTATAGGGCCCGATTACGCCATTAAACGCAGCCACTTCGATATCGTAGATGCTGTCGATATCGAGATTCGTAATCGTTGCACTGGGAGTGGTCGGATCAGGATTGAGAAAGGTGTACTGGGTCGAATTCGATTTCTTATAGCGGATAATATATTTTGTTACGGCGTTGCCGTTACCGTTAGGTGCGGTCCATATGAAGCTCACGTCTTTTCGATCACTCGTTAAATTAGTTTGGGTCACGGCCATTACCATGCTGGGCGCAGTGATCAGTGTGTTGATCGTTATGGCGGAAAGAATAGGCGCTACCGCTGAAAAGTTTAGATTCGCAGGATTTCCTGGGAGATCGGTGATGGTTCCGCCGCTTAAATTTATATTCGTCGAAGCAAATGCGATTCCATCGGCATCATCATCTCCGGATTGGACGGTGTAACTCATTCTTAAAGAGTTACTGGAGGAGCCACTCACATAACACGCAGAGCGGGCAAGGGTGCCGAGAGTGAGTTGCACGCACGGGAAGCCTGAAACGACGACTGATTCATTAAAGGTAAACTGAAAATCAAGCGTGGAGCCGATGCTGTAAGCTCCATTAATGGGCGAAAGGATGCTGAGAGCGGAAGGGGGTATACCGTCTAAGACGTAAGTGACTGATGCTGTGGAACAGGGAGATTCATTTCCGGCGAGATCTCTCGTGCGGGCATAAAAAGTGTAACTCCCATTTGAAAGGTTCGAAGAGCTTACATTAGCTGTCGCGCCGACTGAAGTGGCGCTTCCGAGAGATGTTAAGCAAGCGGCATCACTAAAGAGGAGCACTGTATCGGTCGCATTCACTCCGCCCACGGTGATGACGGGTGTGGTGATGTACGAGGGGCTAAAGACGGGGGTCTGGAGCACGAGAGAGGTAGGAGCGGTTGGTGGAGTGTTATCGATTAAGGCGGAGTAATGCTCTACCACCGACTCGTTTCCTGCAGCATCGATGGCCTGCAGATGGAGATAGAATGTGCCGTTACCGGTTAACTGGTCTGCAGCCGTCACTGCAGTATACGCTCCGCCGGGTGCAGTTGTTGGGAGTTCGTCGATAACATAGCGGTAGGTGCAAGAAGTCGAGCACGACCAACTCCAGTTTTTAATTTTACGGGGAGTTAAGTCGTTGATTACGCCAGTGAGTGTTGGAGGTACGGTCACGAGTGTGTAGCTTGCTGAAGAGCTGGAACACGCGGAAACATTCGCGCTTGTATCTGTTTGGGTCGCGTAAAATGAATAAACGCCATCGGCTAGGGCGGGGATGGTGAAATCGATGCTCGTGCTCGATGCGACTGCTGTTGCTTGTAAGAGTGTGCAGCCCGCACCGCTGTAAAGTTTTACGACTGCGCCCACCGTAACGCCATCCACTCGAAGAGTGGGAGTCGGATCGTTACTGGTCGCAGAGAGCGGATCTGTGAGTGCAACACTAGTCGGGCTTGAAACTGCGGGAGTGGTGATCGCGGTGGAAGTGGTGGTCGTAGCGTCAGTAGAACTCTCTGAGCCCCCTTTCGGGGCGCATCCAAAGATGAGCGTGATCACGCTCATGATGTAGAGGTGTTTAAGGTTCCGACTGCAATTCATACCTGATTAGTATATTATATATTAAGATTTCTTAGCAATAATATACTTTCGGAAGATCAGATTAAATTCCTTAATAATCAATATATTATGGGTGATTCTGGAAGGACACAGAGTGGATTTTGTTTAATTTAAACTGATTTAATTTATCATTTAGGGGTTTAAATCTAAGGTGAGGAATTGCCTGCTGAATGAACTAAGCGCAGTTGAATCGATTCAACTGCGCTTAGGACTGTTATAAAGTTTGATCTACTCTTTTTTCGAAGCGCGCAGGCGTGCTTGATAATCACTGTAGGATTCGTTTGCCCCTTGGGGCTCAATTGCTCTTCCGGCAGCTTTGCTTGCAGCGACTCGAGCTTCGTAATCTGAATACGATTCTTGAGGTGCTTGTGCTGGGATTGATACTTTAGATTCCTTGCTGATACGAACACGGCGCTCGTACTCGGAGTAAGTTTCCGTGTCGGACTTCGGAGTGATCGTCACTCCCGATTCTTTACTTTCACGGACACGTCGTTCGTACTCGTAGTAGGTTTCGGAGTCAGACTTCGGTGTGATCGAAACCTTTGCTTCCTTGCTTTCACGGACACGTCGTTCGTACTCGTAGTAAGTTTCAGAGTCGGATTTCGGTGTGATTGTCACTCCCGATTCTTTACTTTCACGGACACGTCGTTCGTACTCGTAATAAGTTTCGGAGTCGGACTTCGGTGTGATCGAAACCCTTGCTTCCTTGCTTTCGCGAACACGGCGTTCGTACTCGTAATAAGTTTCGGAGTCGGACTTCGGAGTGATAGTTACTTTCGCTTCTTTGCTTTCACGAATGCGCCGTTCGTATTCGGAGTAGGATTCGGAATCAGATTTTGCGGGAATGTTTACTCCACTCTCCTTACAGTCGTTAAGCCTTCGTGAATATTCGGAATAAGTTTCGTCTTTTCCTTGTGGGTCACAAGCATTCGCAAGTGTGGGCATCGAGCAGATCGACGTAAGAACGATTAATGTAAGATAACGGGACAGCATATGTACTCCTCAGTTTTAAATGGATTTTATGTAGATGCACTGATGCCTTAAGCAATGCGCGTGCCAGGCATTTCTATGTTCATCCATTATTAAGCTGAGGATTCTAAGGAAAGAGGTGTCAGACTGGGCCTTTGCTGCATGAAGGCGGTGCCAGATTGGGATCATTCATGGACGGTTATCGCGAATGGTTGAGCGAGACGCGTCGCACCACCATTCGCGATCAGTTTTAACTTCAAGCTGAAACGATCGTCTTAAATCCGCCCCAAATCATACGCATTCCATCAAACGGAATATCTTCCCAAGCGGCCATGAGTTTTTCGTCTTGGTGAATTTTCTTCATCACCTGGTCGCGGTGAGCGCGGGATTTATAGACGATGTAGCCGACAGCGACTTGTTCGCCTGCTTTTAGTTTCACGCTCCGAGGGAAAGAAGTGGTTTTTCCCTTCGAGACGTCATCAGTAATCGTCTCTACGTATTCAAGTGCTCCAGCCTTCATCCAAACTTTCGCAGAGAGTTTTGCGATAGCTAGGTAGGCTTTATATTTTTTCTTAGGAACAGGGATCACAAAAAAATCGATATAGCGTGACATTAATTTAGTCTCCTACGGCTGAGTGTATGGGGATTAAGGAATTCCGAAAAGGGCTTTTGCATTAGTTCCCTTAATTTCTGGGGCGAAGCTAAGGGGTAGGCGTCAATACACAGATCTCAGACATCACTCTTTTATTTGCCGGCATAGCTCGACATAGGAGTGCTCTTTACTCGCAGAGATTTTTTTACAAAGTGATTTATCTTTTAAAAGCTCTGCCATATGAAGCAAACATCGGTCTCGGCCACTGAGTTCACTGGGTTCGTATTTATCGCAAAAACTTACATCGAGGTAGCGTACGGCATATTCATAAAAACAATTCCCTCTTAGTCCGTAGACATCCTTAGGGAGTCGGTCACAAAGAGTTTTATTCTCGGGGCGTTTAGATTTTTCATACGCCTTTAAGCAATAATACTTTCCTAAATCTGTTTTTAGGTTCATGCATCCGTCGTCGCTTTTATAGTGACGGCCGAAGCTAAAATAACACTGCTCGGGATTACTCTTTTCACAGCTCTCTGCGCTTTCAATGGTTAAAAATCCTGTTTCGCTACCCCTGATGTCGCTCATGATAATGTAAGGGCAAACTTTATGGGTGCCGCACTCAGTTTTAAATGTGGGTCGGGGGGGCCTGTATCCACTTCCACAATTAAAGCCAGGGACTGCGCAATGTGTTCCGGGGTCGGAACCAATCTCCACAGAAAATTCCTCGCTTTTTAATTTAAAACGATCTCCCTTTTTGAAAGTTACTTTTTCAGAAAGTCCTATCTCTGTAGATTTAGAGTAGCTTGATTGGATTCCGGTTAGAGTTAAGGCGAGCAGAAGGAGAAAACAGAGGCGGTGATGGTTCATGAGGATCCTTTTCTTTATGTAGGTACGGCAGCGAGGCGTTCGCTCACCTAGGTAGACGTTAATCTTTTCGCTCAAGCCAGAATCTCCGTCGGGAGCCATCCTTCTTCGCCGCCAGACTTGCGGCACCAGGACCAGCCGCAGTCGGTGAATATAAGTTCGACTGTTTCACCATTTTTTACAGCGATCTCTTTCGCGTGGTAATCCTTAATAATCGTGGCTTCTGTTTCATTGATTCGTCTGAAGTAAGTCTCCGAAATCCATCCTTCGTTTCCGTTAGAATCTTTACACCATTTCCAGTCGCGCCACTTTTCTGGTCCGTCTTTATGGATGAGTTCGATTCGGTCGCCGATCTTTAGGTTAAGTGGATTCGGATAGCAGATTTCGTAGTCTTCGGTGATTTTCATCGCGCATCGATTCCCGTAAGCCCAATCACATTCCCAAAAGGATCCTTAACCTGGCAGATAAATGTCCCGTCGCCGATATCAAGCGGGCCGCGGTAGAGTTCGGCGCCAAGGGAGATGAAATGATCGAGTGATTTCTTAAAATGTGTCACTCGCCAATAACCGACACTTCCTCCGGTCGTAAGGGGAGACTTCGAGTCTGCGGGATGGAGGCAGAGGGCACTTACTCCGATACGAAACTCTACGAAGTTTTCGATATCGAGCGAGGGCGGAATGCCTAGTACACGCTCGTACCAGAGTTTACTTTTTATCATGTCTGAGACAAAGAGATACACAAACTCTAAGTGGTCTAAAATGTGAGAAGCGGTCTCACTTTTAAGTTTCGAGAAAAGGAATCCGTCGAAAACTTTACCGTTCTTTTTATAATGCTGCCTTAAGCGGCCTTCAAGCTGGTAGCCCGACTTCCTAAGGACTCGAGCCGAGCCTAAATTAAAGTCAAAGACGTTCGCGGTCACTCGCTCAAGACCGAACTCCTTAAATGCATACTCTGTCGCTTTCATTACCGCGTCGGTCATGATGCCGCGTCCCCAGTAAGGTTTAGCAAGCCAGTAGCCGATTTCAGTTTTATGCGATTTTCCAATCTCGAAACCATGAAAACCAACTCCACCGACGAGGTAACCGTCTTCCCGTCGAATCGCCCAGTTTACCGAGCGCCCCTGGGATTTTGTTTCTGCTTCGACTTGTTTCACCCACCAGTCCGCATCTGCTTCAGTGTACGGGTAGGGGATGTTTAGGGTTTGATCGTGGATCTGCTTTTCAGAGAGATGTTCGAGATAGGCTCCCTTATCGGAAGGGGTAATGTCTGAAATACTGAAACCGTTTTGGAGTTTAAGGTTCATCGTTATTCCCCATCACTCATCATTTTCAATACTGTAGCGATAGAATCAGAATCGACCTGCGCCTGTTTCATGAGTTTTTTTACTTCATTAAAATTATCAGAGTCGACAGCCTGAAAAAAGGCATCCACCTTATTTATTAATGCCAGTTTTTCTAGGATGAGGGTTCCTTCGAGATCGTCTTCGTTCATAGCGTATACTCAGGTTACTGTTAGGAGTATAGTGGACGAATGAAGACTGCCACAAGGTCCGTTTTAGTTTGGTTTTGCTTTCTCGTATTAGCATTTATAAACGGGGCTTTTCGAGAGTTAGTGCTGATCCAGTATTTCAAAATCGACCCCCATCATGCAAATCAGGTGTCGTGTCTCACCGGTGTTACGCTTTGGACGTTATGTTTATTCATGAGTTGGAAAAAACTTGAGGTAAAAAGACTTAGGACTGCGGTGTGGATCGGGGTGGGGTGGTTCGTTGCTACATTTCTATTTGAGACGTTCATTCTCAATCGCAAATTAACCTGGGAAGAAATTCTACACACCTATGATGTCACTTCTGGTGAGTACTGGGGATTAGTCATTTTATGGGTGGGGCTGATGCCGATTGCTGCGAATCGGGTGGGTTTGAAGTATTGCAGGGGAGAATAGTTTTCAAACGACTGCCTGTGCGTGGTTTGGGCATAGGCAGATGTCAATCATCTTGAAACTATTTGTGCTGAAAAGATGCATGCGCTGATTGCTTTTGAGTTTCGAAAGACAAAAGCTCCAGTAAGATTTTTAAAGTTTTAATGTTCTTGATATCACTAAACTAGAGCTAGGATGGGCAAGAGCTATGAGATCGATTGTTGATGTCGAGAGTTTCGAAATATGTTTTATAAAGTTAATAGGAAGTATTTCAAAATTGTCGTGAAGCTTGCAAGGGTCTGTGCCTCTTATTCAAAAAGGACTTAATTCATGTCATCGCGTACAAATAATCTGAATTTTACACCAAATACGCTAATGGCATTCATCGATATTTTGGGTTTCAAAAAATTGTTGAAAGATAAAACAGCTAGCGAATTATATTCTATAGTAGATAGAATTCATCAGGAAATAAGAAGACAGCTTGATGGTTTAGAATTAAGTTTTCGTTTTTTTAGTGATTCAATAGTAATTTACACCACTGTAAGCGACGAAAAAGATCTTACGAGATTTATTTGTAGTGCTGGCAACACCATCGCTTCCATTCACAGAATAGGCGATGTGCTTGCACGGGGCTCAATTGCGGCAGGAGAGCATC
>JBGSHQ010000327.1:0-2675 GCA_041752095.1 Bdellovibrionia bacterium | reverse complement strand
GGGAGTACTCCATACGGATAAACTTCTCGATATCCCGATAACTTTAATCGGTACATTTTAATGAGCTCTTCCCCTACACCGTCAATCTCAAGACTGTCGTATGGAGAAACAAGTGTAATAATAGATGGATTATGGAGATCGTAAATCATAGTAAATTTTCCTTTTAAAAAAGGGACTCATCACAATTCCATTCGGAATTTTAATGTAAAAACATTATAATTTTATTAATAAATAAATTGTCCTATGAGACTAAGAATTTAGGGAGCCGACATGACAACACTCTTTCTCCATATGGGACCTGGAATGAATGCTGGAGTCGAAAGACAAGTTCTTCAGAATTCCTATCCGAACACTGTCTTCTGGGATCAACCCATCATCCAAGGCGAAAACGCGTTCGTCGAACTCACAAATGAATGTATTGAAAAATCAAAATCGCTTTATCAGACTTTTAGAAAACCTATTCATCTTCATGCACATAGTTTTGGGGGAATGCTCGCTCTCGAAATGATTAAAAAATGCCCTGAAATATATGCGTCATTAACGCTTTGCGCGACTGGAAGTGATCCTGTATTTGGTTATTTCCAACTCCTGAAACGAATCGTGAATTCTAATGAAACCGATCCAAAAATAAAATCAAAGGCGATTGAATTCTTTAAAACACATTCTGAACCTACACTTTCTACCCTTTGGGAACTTATAGGAATGATTGCAGCAGAACCAGATTTTATGCGCCTTTACTGGACTGAAAAAAATAAGTTTTCTAAGTTTAAAAACCTGACAGCCAATGCACCACCCATCCACTTTGGAGCCTTTCACGATATTTTAAATTCATTTTTAAAGAATTTTGATAATATTCCGAAGAGAATTTCATGGGATAAACCCTGCACTCTTATTTTAGGAGATCAGGATCCCTTGATTTCGGTAATGGATACATCAGCGTTTTGGAAAACTAGCCTTCCTCAAATCGAAATTAACGTTCGTAAAAATTCAGGACATTTTGTTCATATCGAGGACTTCATAAAATGAAAATAAATACTCCAAACCTATCTAGCCACTTCTTCAAGGCAAAAGAGAATCTACCTCTCTATCTTGAAAGAACCCAACGGAATCGATATTGGATTGGATGCGAAGAAAACCAACTTCGATTGAAAAATTTACGCGTAGGTGTTGCTGGCTTAGGCGGTATGGGAAGCAATATTGCAGAAATATTAGTCCGACTCGGAGTCGGACATCTTAAACTCGCGGACCCAGATACTATCGATACTTCTAATCTAAACCGTCAGGTGATAGCAAATCGTTCGACTATTGGTATGAAAAAAGCCCTTGCCTCTGCTCGTGAACTACAAGGAATTGCTGAGGACATAGAAATCACTGTTTACGACGATGGAATCACTGAGAAGAACGCAAATGATTTTGTTAGCGATATTGATATCCTGATTGACGAAATCGATGTAGCGCCAATTCGCGCACACATCCACCTCCATCAAGCAGCAAGGAAACGTAATCTACCCATTTACTCGGGGTACATTATTGGTCTCGGATCACATATTTATAAGTACCAAGGAGATCAGTATACATTTGAAGATTTTATGGAAAATCGTTCAGACATGTACGACCAACCCACTTATGAGTTTTTAGTCGATCGCTTTTTTTGGCCTAGACCAAGCTACTGCGCTGAAGACAAGTGTGTGGATGAAATGATTGCCACGGCTAAAGCGTCATCGTTTCCAATATTTGGCGCAAGCACCTTTGGAGCGCAAAGCTGTTTGGTAATAAGAATGATATCGGATTTTTTGGGATTACATGACCGACTTGGATCCCCTCCGACACCGCTCATGCCTAAATTCATTAAGATGGACGCCCTAGACTACACTTTTAAAGTCTGCGATATCCGCGAACAAGGTAAGCAAAAAAAAGCTGCTTAGACGTAGTTCCCACGTTTAATTTTCTCGAGAATGATTTTCTCAGGCATGAGTGGATCGCGCGGGTTCACAGAGAAAAAAGCCTGCTGCTCGCAACGTCTTTTATTCTTGAGTAGCCAGTTTAGAATCTCGGTCAGACCTTTATTCTTTTTATCATGAAAGAACGGATCATTTTTTAATGCATCCTGCGCTTTTTTAAGCGCGCGAACTTCCTGGGCATCGTTTTCCTTAACGCCGTAATCGGGCAGATCGTATTTCTTAATGTCTTCAGGGAGCACGCCTAGGAACTTAACTTCTGGCGCCGAATAATCCTGGTTTCTAATGAGTGAGGCAGCAGAGCCTGCCTTTAAAGTACGGAAAATGTTTTGCATGGTGTACGCATCGAGATCTCCGAAGAAATAGAGGGGAATGCTCAGTTCGTCTGAAATCAGCTTACACCATCCGCGGACAGCGTTCGAAGGCACTCCGGCGGCGCCGATCACGAGAGCATTATTTCGTTTTGTGAAGCCATTCGCGACTAAAGTGTTCGCGGTACCTTCAGATTCAACGATAAGAGCGAAATCGAGTTTCTTCTTCGTCGTGAGTTTTAGGTTTTGGGGTCTATTCTTAGGTTGGAACGGGCTCGTTCCGAGCTTAGAGAGATCGACCGTCGCCTTCTCTCCGTCGGGCATCGTTTCATGAACGATAAGATTCTGTGAATACGTCTGGCCACCCCGGTCGTTTGCGTAGACGTTAAAATCTTCTCGGTAACAC
>JBGSHQ010000326.1:0-20482 GCA_041752095.1 Bdellovibrionia bacterium | reverse complement strand
GAAAAGAAAGCAATAGCTGCACTTGAGTCTGTAGGGCTTTCTCATCGACTTGACCACACTCCGGATCGATTATCAGGTGGGGAGAAACAAAGGGTCGCAATTGCGCGTGCATTTATCACGGAACCTTCACTACTCCTTGCGGATGAACCGAGTGGTAACTTAGATGCAAAGACAGGTGAAGAAGTAATGGACCTTCTTTTTAAGCGAGTTCAAGAAAATTCCATGACCCTCATACTTGTGACCCATGACGAAACCTTATCTCGTCGTTGTAAACGTCGAGTTCTTCTACAAGATGCAAAACTCGTCGAGCAAGTGTAGTCGAAATGTTTACAATTAAGCGAACACTCCGAGGCATTATTCGAAGACCTCGATATAGTTTTGGACTACTGATTGCTGGGGTCTTAGGTCTTTCGGGAAATCTTTACCTCGATTCATTACAGGGTTCGATACATTCAAGCATTCGATCTAAATCGAGAGAGCTTTTAACGGCTGACGTTTCAATTTCAGTTCGTCGTCTCACAAACGAATCTGAACGCCTTCGGATACTCGAATTTAAAAATCGTTATGCAGCCTCACTCAGTCGGTCGATCGATCTCTATTCTATGGTGAATAGTGAAAAAGGATCACGACTCGTACAGCTTATTGCGATTGAAGCGAATTATCCTCTTGTGGGTAGCATCACCTTAGAAAGAAACTCAAAAAGCATAAACGAAGGAGAGGTTTGGATTGACCCAGAACTGAGGGATTCCTATGGTTTTAATATTGGAGAATCTCTAAAGCTTGGTGATCGAAAATTTAAGATTACAGATTTGATTACAGGGGATACTGCGAATGCTTGGAGAGGTTTTACTCTCGCACCTCGAATGATTCTTGGAATGAATGATCTCATGAATACGGGGTTAATCCGAAAGGGGAGCACCCTTTGGGATCGAACTTATTTTCTTTTAAATCAAGGAGTCGATGCTCGTGAAGTGGCTCGCAACTGGAATTCAACGTCAGAAGAGTCCGCAATTCGAGCGATTTCTCATGAAGAAGCGAGCGAACAAGTTTCGAAGGTAACTGGTTATCTGAATGACTATTTAGGACTGGTGGGTCTCACCACCTTATTTCTGGCCCTAGTTGGGATGTCGTTTCTTTTTCAAACCGAATTAAGAACACGGCTTAAAATGATGGGAACACTGCGTGCATTAGGTGATTCCAGCCGGAGGATCGGTTTCGAAATATCATTGGAATCGATGCTTTTAGGTTTAGCCTCGGCGTTTGTATCGATTCTCATTGTTTATCTTACTCTACCGATCGCTTCGAAAATTGTATCCAATCTTTCCAGTGTTCAAATCACTCCCACATTAAATCCAATGACCCTAGTACTCACCCTTCTTGTGGGAAGTTGTATTGGATTTTTTCTGGCTTTCCCTTTTTCAATCCGCGTTGGGCGTTTAAAACCCAGTGCGCTATTTCAAGATGCAGAAAATATATTACTGCCCACTAAAAAAGCGGACGTGTTTTTATATTCACCCTTATTGGTCCTCTTTTATTTTCTTTCTCTTTATCAAGCCCATTCCGTCCGCGTTGGATCTATCTTCTTTTTAATGACATTAATTTCTGTTACAGGATTTTATTTTTTTGGCGGATTTATATTTCGGTTTCTTGGTAAATTTAAGTTTCGAGGCATTTCTAGAAAACTAGCGTTTCGATCCCTTTCAAAAAACAGGTGGTCTAGTCTTTCAGGATTTATAGCTGTTGGAGTGGGAGCCTTACTTTTGAGTTTAATTCCTGCGCTAGAATCGATTATTTCGTCTGAAATCGAAAGGCCCGAAGGAAGTCGAGTTCCATCCCTTTTTCTATTTGATATTCAGGAAGAACAACTGAGCGGTGTAAAATCAAAGATCCTAGCTGACGGTGCTCATCTCGACTTCATTTCCCCGATGATTCGCGCACGTCTCGAAAGTTTGAATGGAAAGCCAGTAACAAAAGCCCTTGAATTTTCAGAACGATCGACACGCGAACAAGAAGAGGAAGAAAGGAGTCGAAATCGCGGATTTAACCTAAGCTATCGGGATTCCCTCTCGGATTCCGAAAGTGTTGCCGAGGGTCGAGATTTCATTCGTCGATATGATCCGAAGAATGGATTGTTACCCGAAGTGACTCTCGAGATTAAATTTGCTGATCGACTCGGGGTTAAATTAGGTGAAAAGATTGGATTTGATATTCAGGGAATTCCCATTGAAGCAAAAATTGTAGGGCTTCGTCGAGTTAAGTGGTCGAGTTTTCAACCTAATTTTTTTGTACTTTTTCAACCCGGTGTTCTTGATGATGCTCCTAAAACATTTCTAGCGGCTATCCCTAAGGTTCCACCTGAATTAAGAATAAAGCTTCAGAATAATATAGTTAAAGATTTTCCGAATGTTTCGGTGATCCAAGTTGAGGAGATGATTAAAAAGATTGTAAAACTTTTTGACCAAATGGCATTTGCAGTTCGAGTTACAGCTTTACTTTCACTGCTGACAGGAGTTTTCGTGCTATTTTCAATTGCACGAAGACAGGTCGAGTTAAGACGGCGGAGTACTCTATTATTAAAAGCGATGGGTGCTTCAAGAACGCGTGTTCTTAGTATTTTCCTTTGGGAGTTTGGAGTTCTTTCATTACTTGCCGGAATTTCCGGAGTTGGATTTTCATTTTTAATTTCACACTTGTTGGCTTGGGTATTATTTGAGCGCGCACAGGTGCAATTCCAACCCAGTCAGCTCGGAGTGATCTTTCTTGTGGTTGTCATTTCACTCTTTGCAGTGATTCTAGCTTCTTATCGTCTAATCAGTGAAAGGCCTTGGCGGCTTCTTCAAGCCGACGGAGACCGCTGATCTCGTTTTTCGGTGAGTGAAATCACGGGTGCATTGGACTGGATTGCTACGGGCCGAGCTAGACTGAGTGTATGGTCGGTCCACTTTCTAAGTACAGCCATTCCGATTTTCAGAAACCGATAAACTCCTACAGTTTCTTCCGCTACATCTGCTATTCTTTTACTTGTTAAATTATGCATGAGAATTTGAGCAAGTCGATGAATCGGAAGCAGTGTTTCTTGGGTGTTACCTACTCGTGCAGAAAGTTCATCCAGCTCCTGTAGTTTTAGGCCAAGCTCATTGATTTTTTCTCGATCTGAAATTTTCATGAGTTTATCAGATTTAAGGCTTTTTGTTTTTTTAACGAGCTCTTCAGCAGAACGAATCGTTTCATTAAAAATTTTATCAAGTACATCGATACCTTCTGAAAGTTTTCGAAGTGACTGGATAAGTTCGGGTGTTACCTGGGCTCGGTCGATTTCTTGTCCCACAGGTGGTACCCACCCACAGTACCACTCTCGTGCGAGATGGCCGAGAACTTGGGAGAACCAGTTTTCCATTGAGAGCCCACTTCCGATGAGAGATTCGTAGTGGATGCCTCCTCCATTTTCACTGAGCCGAATTTTGGATCGATAGAATTCGGTAATAGATGTTAAAGTGCTTTGTCCTAGATTTTTAAAATGTTCCTCGGCACTCAGCTCGAGTCGATGTTGCCACTCTGTCGATGCATACGTCCATGCAGCGTAAACGGCTTCTGCACTTAATGACGAAGGGTCCAGTCCAGCCCGTATCACGTAGTGTCCGTTACCATAAGGTCCCGTTTCTCTAAATCGTACCGGTCCAATCGATAGATTAAAGACACGTGTTCCTAATACGGAAGCGAGATGAATCGCTGCGGTGTCGGCCGATATCACCCACTGTGATTCGGAAAGAATTTGAGCCCAATGATCAAAATTCGTCGTACCTATTTTTGAAATTAATCTTTTTTCAAATCTTGATGTGGATCCAGTTGATTTTTCTTCAGCTTTGAACGCTTTTAAAAATTCTGCTTCGTTTTCTTTTTCTTTCTCACCGCCGAGTATAATAATTCGTGTTTCATCATGTCGGCGTAAGATGCTGGATGCTAACTTAGCCCACTCATTTGGAGACCAGGTTTTATCCGAGGAAGAAGCTCCGAGTTGGATGGCTATCCATCGTATTCCAGGGTGATTCCAGCCATCACAAATGTATGAGCTTTTTTGGATATTGAAAAATGATTTAGAAGTCACGCACTGATTTGCATTTTCCTCGATTGGATCTTCAAAATGAATTTGAAGTGCTGTGAGGAGTTGAGTTGTTAAAATATCGGTAAGATGGATGGATTGTGTGGTTTCAGTTTGTACGACAGAATGAATGTAATGCGACCATCCGTCTACTACAGATAGAGTACCGTCACGGCGGCGTGAGTAACCTAATCTCACTCGAGCGGGTAAAATTCCTGCGAGATAACTCGAGGCTTCACTGAAGGTCCAGTTTACAACGAGATCAAACGTTTGGTTGAGAATAGGCTCTACCCATCCTGCAACATCAGGAATTAAGGCATGAGCGGATTTTTTGCGATTCAACAGCGGTCTGATTAAATCTTCGGTTGGGAGTGAAATGACCCTCGATATCCACGGACATCGTTCTGCTGCTCCTGCGAATGACTCATGGGCGATAAATGTGATTTCTAACTCGGGGTAGAGTTGTTGGGCAGCTCGAAGTGCCATCAGACTCTGAATCGTATCACCGAGTCGAGCCAGCTGGATGACCGCAATTCGAATGGATTCTCGCTTCACGCGACATCTCCTTGCTGATCATTCTTGGGAGGAGGTGGGAGTACCTTTAAGCGCTGTTCACGCTCTAGAGCCTCAAGAAAACCGACGAGAAGTGTTTCAAGTTCTTTCTCGCTCAAAACTTCTTCAATAATCGTTTCTTCAACTGAGTTTCTACCGTCTTTTTTCATCATTCCTCCGTGATGTACCGATGACTCATCCTGAGTCATGGAACCCAAACTAATTTCCAATAAGATTGATTAAATTTTCTGCTTCAACATGGCCTGGATTAATTTGGAGAATTGAACGCGCAGTTCTTGCTGCGGCCGTTCTTTCCCCTAAGTGATATTCTAACCCAGCAAGGCTATAGAGTAGGTCGGCATTAAAGGGAGATACATCAATATAGTTTTTTAGAAGATCTTTAGCGACTCTGAAATTTTTCGTTTCATATGCGCATTTTACAACATGAAAAATTGCTTTTGGCTGTTGAATCTTAATTTCAAGTGATTTTGAAAATGTACTCAAGGCTTCATCTTTTTTCCCCATGGCAAGTGCAATGCTACCAAGTCCATACCAGGCTCGATCATTTTCTGGATTAACTCGAATCGCTTCTTCAAATGCTATTTTTGCTTCATCGTATCTTTTCTGTCCTAAACAAAGATTTCCTAAGTTTGCAGCTACTGCATCCGATAGTGAGTTTTTTTCGAGTGCATAGCGGTAATGTCTTTCTGCTTTTGCTGAAATATTTGCCCTTAGCCAAGCATTTCCAGCAGCCTGATGCAGTTCGTGCCGTGCTTTATCACTTAAGTCTTTCAAGAGTAATGCACGCTCAATCACTTCGGCGGCTTGTTGATCTTTTTGAGAACGAATGAGCAGGCTTGCGTATTTTTTATACGATTCGATGCTCGGATAATAGAGTACGGAGTCGTCGTAGGCCTTAAGGGCCTCTTCAGTTCTTCCTTCGGCCTCCAAACAGCGCGCGATTCCTAAGAGTGCATCAGAAGTTCGATCTCCCGATTTTGCTAAGGTCTTATAAATCATGAGAGCAGGAGCATAGTCGCCTGCATTGAAAAGAAGATTTGCATTTTCACTTAAATAATTTGCATTTAGTTTTCCATTCGAAAGGTAAATTCCATCGCTTACTCCTACCGCTGCGTCAGTAGAATGAGGCTGGGATTGTGAACGACTTTTTCGAATTCGTAAAACGTAGGTTTGACCCTCATTTTCATCATGATTTTCAAACTCATTTAAAGCTTCCTGAATGGTTCGAAATCGAACCATTTGGTCAGATGCTTCGGGCACTGTGACGACATTAACCAGTTCCATGCCTTCCTGGCTTAATGTGTGTTTTAATTGTTCTGTGAACTTTGCACTCATAACGTCTTATCCATTCCTTCACCAGTCGCGAGAGTTCCACTCTTAAATTTTGAGAGGATTTCACCACTTTTTCTGTTTTCATGAATCAGTTTTGTGATTTGTCCTTGGGCCTCTCGAATTCGTGCAAAAACCATGTCGTCAGCATTAAATAGAGAGGAAATGAGTTTTTCATTTTTCTGAAGTTCAGATCGAACTTGATCCAGAAAATCTTTGGTTTTCTCTGGTGGCTTCATCTGACTAATAAGGCTATTAATTTTTTTATCGTGAAGTTCGATAGTGCGAATAATGCTCTGCCTCTCAATTTCGTAGTGATCGAGAGGTGTTTTAATGGTTTCACTGAGTTCAGCAGACTGTAAAATGAGCATTTCGATGGGTGAGTTTAAAAAAACACGTGTTGCATCCATCAGTCGTACTAAACACCGATTTTTACTTTGTATAAGTTGGAGAATTTCTTGTGTGATCATATTTTCTTAGCGTCTTTTTGGAATTGGACAACGGCCCCTTTCCACCCCTCTAAAAGTGTTTCGAGATTTTTTTGTACTGCTCGTAGGGGTTCGGATGTGTTTTCGACATTGGCTCTCAGAAGTTGGGTCACCATAAAATTGTAAAGACGCTCGAGATCCTTCGCAACTTCACCGCCGACTTCGTGATTGAGTGAAACCGTCAATTCATTGATGATGTCATGAGCCTTCCCAATGTACTTTCCTTTATCCGGAATATTCTTTTGATCGATAGCAGTGATCGCCTTTTTTACGTTCTGAATGGCAGCTTCATAAAGCATGATTAATATTTGAGTAGGTGAAGCTGTCGATATCGACATTTGTTTATAATTTTTTGCGCCGTAGGTCATTATTCATTCTCCTGTGTGACTATCCACCCATTAATTGCGATATTAAATTACCGCCACCGCCCCCGAGTGAGGCTTGAAGTTGTTGTTGCTGCTGTTGCATGTTCGCTAGCGAAGATTGCATGCGCGAAAATTGCTGTGTGAGTGATTCGGTTTTACGCGTAACATTTCGTTCTTTATTTTCAATATCACGGTCGATACGAGTGATTCGATTTCTGAGTGACTGTTCACGGCCTGCTAGAAGGCCATTGCCTGGTCGAGTATAATTCGCCATCACAGATCGTACTTGGGAAGCGAATCCGTATTCGCCGCTAATGGCTTGCGCAACACCATTAAAATCTTTAGCTATAGATTTATTGAATGCTTCTTCCTTAAAGGAAAGTTGTCCTGTTTTTTCAAATGAAACGCCCATTTGGTTTAAGAAAACCATACGCGGAGTATCGGGATCCTGTGGATTATCCCAGACTGGAAATCCTTCATGCATTAAGTTTCGAATTCTGAATTCGATCGACTGAAGTGAAGTATCACCTGTAAATCCTGCTGATGTATCGGTTTTATCGTCGACAGTATTTTGTTTCGTGATGAATTCTAGAATTCCATTAATTTGATCGACGAGCCCTTTAACTTTCCCAGCCATCTTGGCAGTGTCTTCAGAGATGGTGAGAGTGAATGCTTGTCCTTCTTTGGCTTGCTTAAGGTCAAGGTTAACTCCGTTTAAGAAGTCGGGAATTTTATTTCCATCTGCTTCGATTTCAAACCCATTTACCTTTAGAACAGCGTTAGCTGCTTCGTTATCTTTCTCAATTCGAAGGTCTTTTTTACCATCGAGAAAATAGAACTCAGGGAATTCGACTTCACCAATAATCCCATCTTTTTTTGCAGAGACGATCAGTCTCCAAGGATTATCTGGATCGGTACTATCTTTCACGACAGTTGCCTTAACCGATGAGTTTGCTTTCTCGTTGATTGCTGTGGCAATTCCTGAAATCGAAGAATTTTTTCCACCGATGTAAATTTCTTCTTTATCCCCCTCGGGGCCATAGACAACGACGTAACCTACACCGAGGTTCGGTTCTTTGGGGTCCTTAAATCCGTTTGAAATGATAGAAGATCTTTTAGCCAAAGAAACAACCTCAATTTCGTAGCTTCCGGGTTGTGCCTTTTCTTTATCGATGGTGACGGCCATGTTGGCTGCGCCATCACCGAGATCCGTTTTGAATTCTTTAAATTTATTAAAGTCGGTGAATTCACCGAGTGTGCGATCAAAGTTCGAAAACTTCCCCTTAAACTCTTGGAAGAGTTTCATTCGCGCTTCTTCTTTTCCTTTTCTCGCTTGCAGTTGCTTAATAGGCTGCCGCTCGGCTTCTATGGCCGTCTTAAGCGCCGCATTCAACTGTCCACCGCTGGCATCAAAACGAAGCCCCACTTGGATCGTCCTCCTGACAAATTCTACAGACTGATCCGCTTCCTGCAGATCAGTGTCTCACTCCTATTATGCGCGTTATCGCATCGGATGAACAAGTCGGTATAATATTCCGAGTGTCAAAAGCTTGTCGAAATACCCAGACTTAGTGAAGTAAGAGCAATATTTTCGCCCTTAACAAAAAACTTAGCATTAGCAAAATCGAGATTCCCCATAAACCGGCGCTTCGCTTTAGGTGAAGTCAGTTGGTAGGCGCCACCGATTGCTAATTCACGATTTAAAGACAAGCCGCCATCTCCGTCTAAAATCGTTGCTCCTTTGACGTACCCTACGATCGTTTTGCCCCCTGGAGTGAGAAAACGTCCAACGACGAAAAGCTGTGGCCCTGAAAGACTTACGACTCCGTAGGGATTTCCATCCGTTAATGTGGCGCCAATCATTCCCCAAAAGTAAGCACCCGTCATGATGTAGATATTCCCAGTGGGTAGTCCGTAAACTTTATACCCTGCCCGCATGTTTACTCCGTAGAAACGGGGAGTAGAAGCACCTTCAGGGGTTTTGCTTTGGGGAAGTCCGATGAGGGTTCCGAAAGAGCTAATAGCAAAATCAAGCTTTGGACTATAACTATATGTCACGCCGATTTTTGGGGTGATCCCGATCTGACTGATTTTCACATCACTGGTCGTAGATGTTTGTGTGTAATTTAGAGATGAAATCGAAGCTCCAGTATCAAGCGACCATTTTTTCTTAATGGGTTGGTTCAATTGAAACTGATAGAAATTTTCATAAACGATCTCGACGTCTTGGCTTTTTAAATTTCCGTAATCGTCGATATATTTAATTTTTAGTGGTGTTTTACGCGCAATAAGGGGGATAAGCACTGAGAATTTTTCTGAGTCGTCCTTATATTTTGCGCGTTGGATCGTTTCGGCTGAAAAAAGGAGAGTCCCTGCGTTCTTACCCGTAAATGTTCCACTCACGCGTGCAGCGGGCTTTCCGTTTTTTTGTCCCTCGATGGTGAAGGTCGGTTCTTTACTACCCCCCTCCCATTGAAGCCCCGGGATCGCAGAGAGACCTTCGGAATAAATGGCATTTGCCATCGAGCTATCGACCACGACTGGAATCTCTTCAGCAACAGCAGGGATCGCTCGTACAAAAGTCATGACACCTAGAGCGGATATCCCAAGCACAGTTAGTTTTCGAAACTTCAAATTTCTGAGTATATGAGGTGAATCCAAGAGTTCCTTTATTTTTTCAGCATTTTCAATTTTAAGGAAATGAATATTTTAGCCAAGTCGACACTCTATTGACGCTTGAGAAAACCCTTTGACCTGCCGATGCGAATGGTGAAGAGGAACGGTTATGAATCAGAAATGGGCTCTTATTGGCATCGCTTTAATGGTCGTAATTGGTTTTCCCAGTACCAGGGCGGTTGCAAAACCACTGACTCGCAAAGAGGCATCTCGGTATGTTTCTGAGGGCGAGTACGATCTGAACGGAAAAAAATCTCGATCGTTAAAGCGAGCTCCTGCGAGTCATAAAAAGTCTAAACCGGTGGTCAGAAATACTCACAAGAAGAAAACCGCTAAAAAGGGCTATCCTCCTAAATCACATGCAAAAGTTTATCGGATGAATCGATCCCGTATGACTTCACATAAAGCTCCGGGTAAACCAAAGCGCCTTCCAGCCAGTGTAAAAAAACGTCATAAAGCACATTCATCTTCGCGTTCACCTACACGATTACCGTACGCGAAGGAAACCCCTCATGAACGGGATATGCCATTTATTTCTGTTCCGAAGAGTAAGGTTCGAAAAGAGAACAAGACCATTGTGATGGAAGATCCGGGCATGAAAGCGCCGGTATTAAAACCTATTCTTACAGAACCGGTTGATAATGTTGATCCGGCTACAGTTGAGCGCACCCCGGCAGCGGCGCGTGAGCCCGACGCGATTGATATTCACTCCGGCGCAGATCCAATGAGGGATAAAGCGGACTAAATTTAGTGGAGTTCAACAATCTTCCCACCCTTAACGGTGAGAAGAGTCAGGTTTCGAGAATACTCTCCGTCGCGGTAAGAGATTTTCCCAGTCGCGCCTGGTAAATCCGAGACAGAGCGAAGGCGGCTCTTGATTTCAGATCGAGAGATCATGCCAGCGGGTAGGTCTCGAAGTGCGGATTCGACAGCAAGCCCGGCATCGTAAGCCATTGCCTCGATCGTTGAGGGTGGAGCGCCCTGGTCACGTTGAAACCGAGTTATAAATTTCTGAGCAGAGGGTGATTCAGAATCTAAGAAGATACCGTCTACGAACACGGATCCTTCAGAAAAAACCTGCGCACGCTTAATGAGTTCAGGCGAATTCCAGGTAGAAATCCCGAGAAATTTTACCTTATCGACATCGCGGTAAGCAAATGTGGGTAAGATTTGGCCGACCACTTTCGGTTCGTCAGGAATAAAAACAGCATCAAACTCGATGATCGGTGGAAGGTCGAAGTACTGGGTTGTTTTCCGCGTTCGTTTCGTGATTTTCATTTCCTCACGCTGTTTCGTGAGCGCGTCGATTTCTCGTGTCCGAGATTCGGTATAATAAGTTCCCACTAAACGATCGATCACCTGACGAAAATCGGTTTCCCCTGAAGCATAGGATTCGATTCCTACGACTTTTCCACCTAGGGATTCTACAGCGTCCCAGTAGCTCTGTGAGTACTGTTCACCAAACTTATCGCGTGGGTGAATGATGGCGAATCGCTTAAGTCCGAGCTTCTGAACAGCCACACGAGCCACTTCGAACGCCTGCATTTTCGGAGTTAAGCCAGCGGATATGATATACTCACCGGCGGTTCCAGGTTGTTGGGTAATCGCTACAAGCGGAATTCCGAGAGTTTCTGCGCGTGCAGTGACCTGTTCGATTCCTTTAGAGAGAAGGGGACCGATCACTACGGAGGCTTGACGTTCATTCGCAAGTCGGTTTAGGGCGCGGATCGTTTGCTCGACTGTATCGCCGGTGTCTTCGACTTCGAGTTTAAATTCAGTACCGACAGGATCATAAACCTTAAGTGCAAGTGTCACGGCATTTAAAACGCGAGAACCGAAGTCGGCAAATCGACCCGAGAGAGGGAGGAGTAGCCCGATCGTTCGAGAATCGCCGACAGTTGTAACGGCGGGTGCTTCGAGGTTTAAGCCTGGAGCGATTCGGGTTCGAACTCGATCAGCCAGTGGAGCATCTTCAAGCCCTGCTAAAATCTTAAGAAGGTCTTCTTGTTTTGCAACCTGGGAGACAGCTCGATCGAGCAGTTCCACATAGGAAGATTTATTTCCGTTAGTAGCGCCCGCTGCACGCGAAGCTTCTAGTGTAGAGCGTGCGGAATCGACCCATGCGAGTTTACTGAGTAAATTTTTAGCTCGGACTGCATAAAACTTAGAGCGGGTTTCGGAATTTAGGTTCGCGGGATTGATATCTTTTAAGGTTTCTAAAGTATCATCGACCTGATCTGCATCGGAAAGTGCTGCTGCGAGATTATACTGAAGGTAGGGCTTAATCGCTTCAGGGGGTTGGTAATCAAGCGCCCGCTGAAACTGTACGATCGCAGGCAGCGGTTTTCTCATCGCAAGATACGACAGGCCTTTTAAATTTCTGACGTAGGATAGTGCGAGCGGGGAGCGGATCTTTTTTTCAAGCGCCGTTCCGCGATCGATCGCTTCGTTAAACTTCCCTTTCTGATAAAGAGATTGCATCGCGACGTAGTCGGGGTCTTTCGTGATCGCATTTTCGTCGTGAGTTCGCTGACTTTTCGTAGGAGTCGATTTAGGTTGGAACTCGCGGCTTGAGTCGAACTTTTTCGTCGGGGTTTTAGATCCCGTTGAACATCCGGTTGCGAGCGAAAAAGCTAATACGACGGCACTAAGCCGAATCCGTGCTTGAGTCATAAGACTAAAGCTATCTGAACTTTTAGAGATAAGAAACAGTCACGCACTTAGTCGTGACGCTTAATCGAATAGGTTCTTCACCTTTTCGAAAAAGTTCTTATTCATCGGATGAGTCGCTTCGATACCCGATTCTTCGAACTTACGGAGCATCTCTTTTTGATCTTTAGAGAGTTTGTTTGGGGTTTCGATAATTACCCGAACAAGCTGGTCTCCGCGAGAAGGGGACCCGATATAGGGAAGGCCCTTACCTTTTAGGCGAAGAATCTTATGCGACTGGGTCCCTTCTGGAATCTTCACTTTAGCGCGTCCATCGAGGGTAGGTACTTCGACGTCGGCACCGAGTGCGGCCTGGACGAAAGTGATCGGGACATCACAGAGGATGTCCGCTTCGTCACGTGTGAAAATTTCATGTCCAAGGACATTAATAACGACATAGAGATCGCCCGGAGGTCCGCCTGCTTCGCCGGCTTCCCCCTCGTTCGATAGTTTTAATCTCTGTCCGGTATCGATCCCAGCAGGAATTTTCACTGCAATCTGTGATCGCTTCTTAACCTTACCCGCTCCACGGCAGTCGTTACATGGATCCTTAATCTTCTGGCCGGTTCCGTTACACTCACCGCAGGGGCGGGAAATTGCGAAAAATCCCTGC
Source organism: Bdellovibrionia bacterium (assembly GCA_041752095.1). Taxonomy (GTDB): domain Bacteria; phylum Bdellovibrionota; class UBA1018; order UBA1018; family UBA1018; genus JACMQW01. The sequence goes on along the minus strand of JBGSHQ010000326.1, from coordinate 7,630 downwards.
TGGTAGTGAACTTCACCGCGACCCTGGCAACCTTTACAAGTTTCAGGCGTTGATCCTGCTTTAGCGCCTGATCCCTTACAGGTTTCGCATCCGACGGTGCGAGGAATGGTGATTACTTTTTCAGCACCGCGAGCTGCCTCTTCGAACGTAATATCGACTTGAGTGCGAATATCTGCGCCAGGCGCTCCACGCCCACGCCGTCCACCGCGTCCGCGTGTTCCTCCGCCGAACATATCTCCGAAGATGTCTCCGAAAATATCGTTCATGGAGGCGCCACCAGCGAATCCTTCGAAGCCACCGCCGGGTCCGCCTGGGCCACCCTGCGAGAAAGCAGCATGGCCGTACTGATCGTAAGCCTGTTTTTTCTTAGGATCGGAGAGGACTTCGTACGCTTCAGAGATTTCTTTAAATTTTTCTTCGGCTGCCTTATCGCCAGGATTTTTATCGGGATGGAATTGGATAGCTTTCTTCCGGTAAGCCTTTTTCAGCTCATCGGCGCCAGCACTTTTTTCAACTCCAAGTAATTCGTAAAAATCTTTTTTCATGGCGATTTAAGGTTTCATTATTCAAGCAGCAGTTACTAGAAAACCGCTCGACCTCTTTTTAGTAGGTCGAGCGGTTTTCTGATGTGGTTAGGTTACAGGATTATACTTCTTTAAATTCGGCATCGATAGCGTCGTCTTTGCCATCTTTGCCCGCTTTTTTCTCTTCGCCCGTAGCCCCGTTAGCAGCGCCCGCGTCTGCGGTTGCTCCAGCGGCTCCCTGAGCTGCAGAGTTTTTATACATCTCTTCTGCCATCTTATTCGATGCAGTGCTGAGGGCTTCAGTTGCCTTCGTGAGTTCAGCAGCATCGGTAGAGTCGAGAGCCTTACGAGCTTCGACGACAGCTGCTTCGACAGAAGTTTTGGTTTCTGCAGCAACCTTATCTCCGCTGTCTTTCAGAGTCTTCTCGATCGAATAGATGAGTCCGTCAAGCGTGTTCCGTGCGTTCACGAGTTCCTTACGCTTTTCGTCTTCAGCCTTATGAGTTTCGGCTTCGGACTGCATGCGCTTGATTTCAGCATCCGTTAGACCGGAAGAAGGAGTGATCTTAATCGACTGTTCCTTACCGGTTCCGAGATCTTTAGCAGAAACACTGACGAGACCGTTTGCATCGATGTCGAAAGTGACTTCGATCTGTGGGGTTCCGCGGGATGCTGCTGGAATTCCAACGAGGTCGAAACGACCGAGCGATTTATTGTGCTCAGCGAATTCGCGCTCTCCCTGGAGAACGTGAATGGTCACTGCACTCTGGTTATCAGCAGCGGTCGAGAAGACCTGCGACTTCTTCGAAGGAATGGTCGTGTTCTTTTCGATGAGCTTTGTCGATACGCCGCCTAAGGTTTCAATCCCGAGCGAAAGCGGAGTTACGTCGAGGAGGAGGACGTCTTTAACGTCGCCCTTCAGAACGCCACCCTGAATCGCTGCACCGACTGCAACGACTTCGTCTGGGTTCACGCCTTTGCTTGGCTCTTTGCCGAAGATTTCTTTCACGCGAGCCTGAACGCGAGGCATACGAGTCATACCACCGACGAGGATGACTTCGTCGATTTGGGACTTCGAAAGGCCTGAGTCTTTAATGCAAGTTTCGCAAGGGCCTGCGAGTTTCGAAATGAGGTCTTCGACGAGAGATTCAAGCTTCGCGCGAGTCAGGGTGATGTTCAGGTGTTTAGGACCTGTTGCATCTGCCGTGATGAACGGAAGATTAATATCGGTCGAAGTTGTCGAAGAAAGCTCGTGTTTTGCTTTTTCAGCAGCTTCCTTCAGACGCTGGAGCGCCATCTTATCTTTACTGATGTCGATGCCGGACTCTTTCTTAAATTCGGTGACGAGCCATTCGATGATTTTCGCATCGAAGTTACCACCGCCTAAGAAGGTGTCTCCGTTAGTTGCTTTCACTTCGAAAACGCCATCGCCCATCTCAAGGATGGAAACGTCGAAGGTACCGCCGCCTAAGTCGAAGACAGCAACTTTAATGTCTTGGCCTTTTTTATCGAGACCGTAAGCAAGTGCTGCAGCGGTTGGCTCGTTAATGATTCGCTTCACATCGAGGCCAGCGATCTTACCTGCATCGCGAGTTGCCTGGCGCTGAGCATCGTTAAAGTATGCCGGAACAGTGATGACCGCTTCAGTTACGGGTTCACCTAAGTAATCTTCTGCAGTCTGCTTCATCTTCTGAAGAACGATTGCGGAAATTTCCTGAGGAGAGGATTCCTTATCGCCGACTTTTACCCAAGCATCACCGTTCTTCGATTCCATCACTTTGAAAGGAGCGTGCTTAACGAAGTCTTGGACTTCTTTCGAAGTGAATTTTCGTCCGATGAGGCGCTTCGCTTCGAAGACGGTTTTTTCTGGATTCGTTACAGCTTGGCGGCGAGCGGTCTGACCGACAAGTCGATCTCCGTTTGCTGCGAAACCGACGACAGATGGAGTTGTATTTCCACCTTCGCTGTTTGCGATGACTTTTGCTTCCGAGCCTTCCATGACGGATACGCAGGAGTTCGTAGTACCTAAGTCGATTCCAATAATTTTACCCATAAAATTTACCTCTTCTTTCGTGTGAAACTCTTAATTTAAAGTTGGTAGTAACTAAACGTTTGTCAAACTGGAGCGGCAGGCCCTGAACTCATTACGACTTTTGCCGGGCGGAGTAGGCGACCATTTAACGTGTAACCCTTCACGAGCGTTTTAGTCATGGTGCCAGCGGGGAGAGTCGATGGCTCCTGTCCCATTGCTTCGTGAAGTTCTGGATTAAACGGAGCGCCTTCAGTCGGAATGACGGCGACGCCCTGTTTTTCTAAAACGCTACGAAACTGGGAAACGGTCATTTCAATCCCGGTCTTCAGATTTGCATCTGTCGAAGGCGGCATATGCTCAACCGCGCGTTCGAGATTATCGACGACTCCTAAAATATCGCGAGCGATATTCTCCCAGCCGAATTTCATCAGCTCGGATCGCTCCTTAATGGCGCGCTTCTTATAATTTTCAAACTCCGCATATAAATAGAGGTACTTATTTCGCTCTTCTTTTACGGCGGCTTCAAGCTCCGAAACGGCGTTATTAGCCGGCGCCTCGGTGCCCTGTTCTTCAGGCTGGGGTACAGATTCACTACTCATAGTCTGAAAGATGGAGTCGTTTAGGCGGGTGTCAAACAAGAGGGGGCTTGTTTTATATAACACCATGTAACTAAAGGGTAAAATTAACTGTATTGCACTGCGTTAAAACCGTGCTATAAGCCCGCAATAACCTAATGGAGTCATTTATGAAAAGCGTTCTCATTCTTGCCCTTTTTTCTTCAGTAAATGCGTTCGCAATCGATATCAACCTTGATCCGGGAGTCGATGCGTCTCGCTTCGCTCAGATGAAGATCCATGTCTTAGAAGCGAAGACTGGAATCGAAGAAAAATACGGAGAAGGGAGAGGCAGCGAATGCGAAATGCATTTCGATGACTTCGACAAAGCGTTCGCGTTTTTCCTACAGACCAAAAAATACGGCGGAGTCGGCTTTAACGTAGGGCAAGACTGGAAAATCGATCTTCAGGTCGTCGACGATGGCGATGGAATCAAGATCTTTACCTACACTGTCGAAAATACCCAGGTCAGAATTATTCAATCGAATGGCGCCCTCAGCTCCTTTGAGGCGGATGTCGGTACAAAAAAAGTGAGCTGTTCTATATAGTCCTGATTTTTCAGCTTTAGTATTCAACCCAACAATCGTTCCCTAAGTTAAATTTATGTCACTCACAAACTCAAAATTAAAAATTCAGATTTTAAGTTTGTGCGTGATTTTATTTTCGGCGGACGTGCGCTTAGCGATTGCCGCAGCGGAACCCGTTCTTTCTGTAAATAATAGTTATAAAAAACTCTCAAAGATTGAAGCGGATCGAATTCCTGAGTGGCCCGCAGGTACAAATATTCAGTCGATCTTTAAAGAAATACGGGACCATAAAATTCTTCCTGATCCATATGATCGTGGAACTCTACGCCGCATTCCGTGGATGTATCCCGATGATGGGTGCATGATTCGAGCAGCGATTTGGATTCATGATTTCGCAAGACTCCACCCCGAACTTCCGACACCTGCGAAACTCTATGTGAGTGGAAATTTAAAAGTTTCGAATGAATTTACTCCGGTGGATGTGGAGTATACCTATCATGTCGCTCCCGCTGTTCGGATCGCAGGCGACATCGTGGTTTTTGATCCATCGATGGATCTTCGTGCACCGCTCACGCTTACTAACTGGGCACTGAAGATGCTTCCGTCTGAAAAATGGGGAAGATACGCCGTCTGCGATTCGAGTTCTTTTAATACGAAGTCGCCATGTATTGGTAATCCGACAGGTGACCGAGAAGCCGAGTTGGTGGTGGGAGAGTTTTTACGTTTAGAATCTGAGCGAGTTCGAGAGTTAAACTTAAACCCGCGCGTTCTTAGCGATGAACATCCTTGGGATTAGGGTCGTCCGATATTCAGATCTGAAGAACCAGAAATTTGGTAATGTTTACAAGGCACCAAGTTTTCTGTTTAAGCTTTTCTAGCCGGATCCGAAGAGTATAGTAACTGGTTAGGTTTCTATTCATACTGATCACCTCCTTTCTTGTTTGCGCAGGAAAGGAGGTAGTTCCATCTACACCGCTTGATTTGGCAGAGTTCTAAAAGCAAAAATTAGACTAAGTCTGAAATAGGCGTTCTCGCCTCGGGTAAATATCCCGACTGCAACCATTTCGGCGTGTGAAAGAAATGCGTGAAATAACTAAGCGTGCGCCTGCGCCGGAGCTTTCAAAAAAACCTGAGTAAATTTTCGACTCGACCGGAGGATTAGAGCCGGAACGAGGAGATACCAGAATAGCGCAAGCCCCATGCCCATCCACGGCCCGCCCGAAAAAGGAGTGGAAAGTGTTCCACACCCTAAGAGTTTATCGGAAGGTTCATTTCTCGGATAAAGGTAAGCAAGTGCATCCATATCATCCTGTGCGAGAGCAAGCTGGCGGCTTGCAGTGTACTGAAAATACATCAGCGCAAAATTATCACTCGAGTGACCGAAGCCTAAAACGTGTCCTACTTCGTGTGCGATCAGAAGTGAGTTCGAGGACGTCGACTGGGTCGAAATATTATAAGTCGGTGATGCTCCAGTGTCCGCGTTTAAAAGGAGGTAGCCCTTACTAATTTCATTATTCGCATTCAGTGCAAATGTACCGACTCCAGTAACGCCGTTATTTCCCGCTTGTGAGGTTGTCGTATTAAACGCGGGATCACAAATGATAACAGGATAATCGGTCGCAGTCCCTGCAGCGGCCTGAGCTGCTGTGGTCGTGGTCGTTCCACCATAAACGAGTTTTAAATTCGATGTCGGGACATTATTCCAGGCTTCGAAAGCATCTGCGATTGTTTGCTCGACGACGGCCTGAGAGAGGCCCGCACAGTTCGTCGCATTTAATTTAAAGGTGAGCTCCTTCGTCTGCCAGCCTTTTATGTTTGAATTACCCGATCCAGAAATCGTGAAGGCTGACGAATCACCCGTGATGAGGAGAGCAAAGAGTCCAAGAAGTGTTAGTGGTCTAATTTTATAAATCATAAAAATTCCAAGTGAGTTGGGCAATAAAGTTAAAACTTCTTTTTTTAGTCATAGGAGCGAGTACGGTGAGATCGGTATCAATTCCGAAGCTCGAGTTAATCGGATAATAGGCGCCTAGGAGTAAGCCTAAGTTTTTCGCGCTCGAAGAAAGTCCTGGTTTAGAAAAGGTAGAAGTTCCAGTTCCATTCGATAGGGTAACGTTTCCACCCTCTCCAGAGATTTTCTGAATCCAGTATGTTGGACCTGCTTTAAAGGAGAGTTGCCCGAAATCAAAAAGGTAGGGAAGCTGGATAATCATGAGCGTCGAGCTATAGGATTTATCCTCCGGTTTTCTCGGAATTATCGTATAGCCCACTTCGGGGCGAAAACTTCCAATTTTAGCACCGAGACTAAAAAGAAGTTGAGAAGTTCCGAGTAAATTTGAAGAGCCCGTTGCTGAATCTTTCGTTGTCTTGTTCATATTAACAAACGACTGACCCGCTTCTAGAAATAGAGCGCTTTTTCCGCTACTTCCTGAAGACGACGAAGACCGAGAACTCGACCCAGACGCTGCCGACGCATATTCTGCAGATAGAATGATAACAAGAAGAACAATCGAGTAGATGATTTTTTTCATGATTCACTTTCAGGTTTTTAAAAATTCTAAAGAAATTTTATTATGGAGTCACCCTTTTTATGAACTATTAATATGCTACGTTTATAAAATGAATAAGGTTACGCGACTTGGAGTTTTATCACTCATCACTGTGATTTTACTTTTTACGATTCGAGAGAAGCTCTATTTTGATCCCGTTTCGTACACAGCACATTTTGCGGATCAGCGAAAATATTTTGGCGTTCCTAATTTTTTTGACGTCATCACGAACCTCGGATTTCTTTGGATCGGAATTCATGGACTCCGCCGAGTTCAGCAAACCCCATCGAATCTGAAGCCGCTTGTACTTATTTTCCTAGGGTCTCTTATTGGTACGGCATTCGGTTCCGCTTACTTTCATTGGGAAACTTCTCCTGCTCGACTCTTCTGGGATCAACTCCCCATGAGTATTGGGTTTGGGAGTTTTGTTGGGATGATTATTGCTGACCGGGTTGATCTCAGAATTGGAAAGTGGACCGGTTTTTTACTTTGCTTCATCGGTCCGATATCCGTTTGGAATATTTATTACGGGACCGGAGCAACATCTCCGTATCTTGCGATTCAGTTTGGTTCGCTGATTCTTTCCGCTCTTCTTTTAGCCGTAGAAAAGAGTGGAAGTTTAAAACGAACTCCTATTTTTCTTGGGATAGGAATTTACGTTCTTGCTAAGTTTTTCGAACATTACGATTCTCAGATTTTCGATACACTCGGTTTTATGAGTGGACACTCACTTAAACATATTGCTGCGGCTATTGCGCTTGTTTCTATATTTCAGGGAATTCGGGTTCAGAAGCCCTAAGCTGTCGCCAGCGCCGAAATCACCTGATCGGAAAGCGCAAACCCACGTGGTGTGAGTCGCAGATTATCTAAACGAGATGGATGCTTTTCGAGTAACCCTTCTTTTTGAAAAATGTCCGCTTTTCGAAGGCGAGTAGCATCCGAAAGCCAAGTAGCAGGAAAGCCATCCGAAAGTCGTAGTGCAAGCATCCACTTCTCAAGCTCTTTCTGTTCACTCGTTAAAGTCTCTTCCCACTCGATGACCGACTTACCGTCTTTTAATAGGGACGCATACTTATGGAGTGACGAAAAATTTTTCCACCGCTTAGAGGTCTCCGCATTAAATGAGTGAGCGGAAGGACCGAGTGCAAGGTAAGACTTCCCGGTCCAGTAAGCGAGATTATGCTTCGCCCGAAATCCAGGGCGCGCAAAATTCGAGATTTCGTAGTGTTCGAAACCCTGTCCGGTCATGAAACGGTCTATCGCAAGAAGGTGCGCAAGCTGTTCGTCTTCGTTTGGAAGATCCTTAAACATCTTATGCGTCTTCGGGAGAGTGAGGAGATAACACGATAGGTGAGTAATCGGATAACGGGTGAGTTCTTCCATC
>JBGSHQ010000325.1:0-2591 GCA_041752095.1 Bdellovibrionia bacterium | reverse complement strand
TTTAAGAGCATTGTTTTATAAAACTCCCAACCTCCCTCACGCTCTCCGAGCGGTGCACTTCCGTCATAACCCGCCATGAATCGCATATTTGGAAACGTTTTCTTCATCGCTTTAGCTTGACCGATGGTCGTTGCGTAACAGCCGAGTAAACCTACCGACTGTACATCGGATAGAACATCCGCATCACTCCCTAAACGATCTTCAAGTCCTATGGGATGAAAGCTTCCGTAGTCTCCACTAAAACTTCCGCCTCCATCATGACCTGAAACTGTGATATGAGAGAGCGTTCCTCCTGATTTTTTAATTTCTTTTGCATGCTCCTTAAAGAGTTCTGTTAAGTTAGGTTTTTTGATTTTTTGCATCTCTTCAGAAAGAGCTAAAAGTTCTTTTCGATATTTATCCGAAAGAGCAATCTCAGACTGATTTAAGGGCATACTTCCAAATCGATATTGAACCAAAAATGCTTCACGCGCTTTTTCTTTCATATCACTCGAAATAGATGAATCCCCGAGGGTTTCATTTAATTTTTCATTCGCACGAGCGTATTGCGTCTTGTATTCATCCTTCATTTTTTCAGGGAGCTGACTCCATTTTTGCTCGTACTTTACTCTGAGGGCGGAAAGCTTATTTTTAATCTCCGAGATGGACCTTTGCTTCACAAAATAGGGGCCAGTAGCGTCGGGAATGACTATAAAATTTTCTCCTCGTACTTTTGCTATCTCACGAGCAGTTCGAACCTCATTTTCTGAAGAATTCGCATCCACAAAAATAAAGTGTTTTTCCTTAACCTCTCTGCTTTTCGGATTTTCGCCAGCAACGGAGAAAGAATAAGCAATAAGACTAAAAATCAGAATCATCGACCTCACTTCACTGCCTCGATGATCAGTTTTCGAGCTTCCTTAATTTTTTTAAAATCAATTTTAGGATATTTTTTAAAAACCTCGCTCAGCGGTTTTTTCCATATCGCCATGATTAAAATATCACGCTCCATCTCATCGAGAGTCGCAACATCCCCAGCTAATCCTGCTTTTAAAAAAACATTTTCGCGTAAATATCGGGGGATAAGGTCACCCTCTCCGTAGCCACGCCCGGACTCTGCGGGTTTTCTTATTTTTGTTTCACCCGCGATCGCTATAACGGTGACAGAGAGGGATAAGAAAATAAAAAACCAACGGAAAATATAAACTAGCGAAGTCATAGAAGCTCCTTGCATCCTATCCCTAGGATAACAAGTTACATCCCCAAGTAAATCCGAACGAATCGAAAGCCCATGGAGCCACTCCATGGCCTAATGAACTCAGTCATTTTTCTGGCGAAAAAACCTTAAGCCCGCTCACCCACGAGTTCACGAATCGCGCCTTCGATATCGTGCGCCTGCGGAACCGATGCCGACTCAAGAACGTCAGCAAGTCCGATCCCAGGAACATAAGCACCCGCAAGAAGCTTTGGCTTCGCTTCTAACTCGTAGAAAAACTCATCCACCGCACGACGATAGAGGTGCTCCCCGAAGTTGGTCACTTCGGTATCTTCATTCACGAAGATCACTCGCTTCGTCTTACCGATCGAAGCAGAAACCGTAGCCCAGTCATAAGGCATCAGCGTGCGAAGATCGATCACTTCGACAGAGATCCCTTCTTCACGCATCCGGTCTGCGACTTCATTAGCGATAAGTACATGGCGACCATAAGTCACGACCGTAACGTGTTCACCCTCGCGAGAAATTTTCGCCTTACCAATCTCGACCGTATAGTCAGTGAGCTTTGGCCACTTTGGCTTCCAACTCTTCTGAGCTTCAGAGCCTAAAATCGGCATGTCGATCATGGCTTTTAATTCTTTTTCGCCTTCCGGAGTGAGCGGCGGTTCCCCTGGAATCTGTTCCGTTCCACGAACGCGGAGTAGCGCCTTCGGCATAAGGAACATCGTTGGGTTCTCGTCTTTTAAACAAGCCAGCATCAGTCCATAAGCATCAAGCGGAGTCGATGGCATCACGATTTTCCAACCTGGAATATGTGTCATCATCGCATCGAACGAGTGTGAGTGATAAATCGATCCACGGATCCCAGCCCCGACTGGAGTCATGATCGTCATCGGAAGATTCCAGTCACCGTTCGAAGTCCAGCACTGCATTCCGCCGAGCTTAAGAAGATCGATCGTATTATAAATGTAATCGCAAAACTGGATTTCTGCGACGCTACGAGAGCCTGCGAATCCAAGCCCAATCGCAGCACCCACAATCCCACGCTCATCGAGTGGGGAGTTCCACGAGGTCTTAATTCCCTGGGTAACCGTGAATGCTCCACCGAGCGGGGGGCCTACGTCTTCACCAAACACGTTCTTCAGTTCTAAATTTTCTTCTCCGTAGTGGAGGGCCATGCGGATGGCCTGTGCCATGTGTGCCATTAGAGGTACTTCCCTTTCTGACCTGCGAAGGTATGGTCATAAATCGTCGATGCGTCTGGCATAGGCTCTTCTTTAACCTTCTTAGCCATCTCGAGCATTTCTTCGGTGTACTTAGCGCGGAGTTCATCCATCGCTTTACGTGAAAGTACTCCGCCTTTTTCTAGGCGGTTTTCAAAAATCGTGAGCGCATC
>JBGSHQ010000324.1:0-3148 GCA_041752095.1 Bdellovibrionia bacterium | reverse complement strand
CCTAAAAATCACAGATCCGAGCGGTGAAACCCGGTCATTAGAATTCTCAGGGGAGCATCCTCTCACCCTGGGAAAACTGAAAGACGCCGATATCCTCATTAAGGATATGACGCTCCCCGATTTACTGGGTCACATCGTATTTCGAGAGAATCCAAGGAGTCATACCCCGAGCCCTTGGATCATTCTCAGTGAAGGAAGCCCGTCAGCACTCCTTGCCGCCATTCCTGTACGTGAATCTATGCTCCCTTATGGGGTCACCCTTAAAGTAGGAGAAACCCGTCTTTCGCTTGAAAACCCTGGAAAACCATCAGTAATACCACTATTTCCTCGAAATTCGAGGCACTGGAAAACGGTTTCAACCCAAGGCACTGACCTTCTTCGAATGGCAAAAAAAGCGGCCATGACTCCGCTTTCAATCTACATCGCTGGCGACACAGGCACAGGTAAGGAAGTCATCGCAGGCCTCCTTCACGCCTGGAGTGACCGCGCTTCTGGTCCTTTCATCCCTCTCCACTGCGGGGCCTTGGCTCCGTCGCTCGCTGAAAGTGAACTTTTCGGCCACGTAAAAGGGGCGTTCACAGGCGCCTCTCACCAACGAGTCGGAGCCCTTCTCCAAGCTCACGGCGGAACCCTTTTTCTAGACGAAGTGGGTGACCTTTCACTCGACCTCCAAGTGAAACTCTTACGATTTCTCGAAAATGGTGAAATCAGACCCGTCGGGAGTGACCAAACTCGCCACGCGAATGTGCGTGTCGTCTGCGCGACCCACCTTCCGCTTCGAAAACTCGTCGATGAAGGAAAGTTTCGACGGGATCTTTATTACCGCCTTGCCTCAGTCACACTCGAAATCCCACCCCTCTTTTCTCGCCCCGAAGACATCGCTCTTCTTGCGAGTGATTTTGCGGCTGATTTAGGAAAAATCGTTGCTCCTAGAACACTCCTCCGCCTCCAAGCCTATTCGTGGCCTGGAAATGTTCGTGAGCTTCGTCACGCAATCGAACGAGGAGCAGGACTCTCCGGACCTTTTCAAACCGTACTCGACGACACTGCGTTCGAGTTTTTATTTGAGACGAGTTCGAAAGAATCGGGCGATGGCTATATTGGAAGCGAACTCACGGATGGATTAATCACTCTGATCGAAATGGAAAAAGTGATGATTCTTAGATCGCTCCGCCTCACCCGAGGAAACCGAGCAGAGGCGGCTAAAATTTTAGGCGTGGCTAGGAGCACCCTTTTTGAAATGCTGAAACGACATAAAATCGAGGGCCCAAGAGCCCACCTCAGAAAAAAAGCGGCTTAAGATCTAGCTCACAATAAAGCGCGGGAAGAGCACTTCGATAATGGTACCTGAGACGCCACGTTCCTCGAGAACACGGTTTAAAACATCTCGAATCTCTTCCCGGAACGCTTTCTTTCCGCTTGTGGAAAGAATTCGGTCTCGATCGGTAGGCGTAAAGAGCCCGCCCAGTTCGCCGCGCGAAAGATCTACATTCGCTTTGATCCACTCGCAGGCCGAGACCTCACTGCAGGATACGACGATCTCAAATTCAGCTGCACGAAGCCCATTCGACTTAGCAACTCCGTCTTGTTCTCGAAGCTCTAAAGTAAAAGTTCCTAAGGACTGGTAGGGAGGCGGCTCTCGAGAGCGGCGAAGTTCTTCAGCATGAAGGGCTTCTTCCGCTTTTTTACGTTCGAGTTCCATCTGTGCTGCTTTAACTTTTGTTCGGCTAGCGACCCAATACTTACCAAAACCACCGAGACTCAATAAAACACCGAGCACGGAGAAAAAGAAAACCCAAGACATGCGGCGAGTTGGACGGTCAGGTGACTTCACTCCGACGCCTGCAGCTTGAAAGCCTTCCTTCACATAAGAAGGGGTCGCACCGATAAATTTAAAAAAAGCAGCAATCAGAACTGCTAAGCCTTTAAAAAATGTTCGAGTGACTTTCTGAAGATGCTCCTTAGGTGCTTCCACGAATTAGAGTACTTCCTCGACCTTATAAACGATTTGCCGAGTGTCACCGACCCAAGGAAGCCCAACGTATTTTTCCTTATAGAATACTTTTACTTTCTTATTCGAATCGATCGCGTGATTAATCTGATCAATGACGGTCTTCTCGCCACTTAAAGTGAAATACCAGACTCGGGTCGCTACACCACTTGCGACTGCGCTTTGATTGCCTTCAAGCATTCCTTGAGAAAGTTCACCTTCCCAGGTTTTAAAAATCACGCCTTTATTAGAAATCTTTAAAATCGTTCCAACTCGGTACCCTTCACCATAACTTGCAACCATTAGAAAAGTTACAGTGAGGCCACCGATCAGAAGTACAAATAAAAGCATTCCTAGAAAAAATTTCTTAATTTTACGAAGGATCGGATTGCCTGGCGACGTGGAAACAGCAGTTGAATTTGTCATTCCGAGGAACCTATCCTGCCCTATTCCTGAGTCAACACTCGGTTAATGGATGCGAGGCGTTATTTACTGATTCTGTACCCACTCAGGTGCTTTGTGGAACCGGGCCTTCATGCTAGCTTTAGGGCTTCATGGAAGCTTTTTACGAGTTTGAGAAACCCATCGTTCTACTTGAGAAAAAACTAATCGATCTGCGCGCACTTGCTCGCGAAGAGGGAATGGATTTTAAAAACGAAATCCAATCGCTTGAGAAGAAAGTCGCAAAACTCATCGAGGACACCTACGCTAACCTAACTCCTTGGCAGCTGGTCCAGGTTTCTCGCCATCCGAATCGCCCCTACACCCGCGATTTCGTCGATCATGTCTTTACCGACTTCATGGAACTTTGTGGCGATCGTAATTTTGCAGACGATCAAGCCATTCTCGGAGGTACAGCACTCTGGGACATGGGTGGATCCCAGGGAAAAGTACCGGTGATGATTATGGGTCACCAAAAGGGTCGAACGACGAAGCAAAAAATGGAAAGAAATTTCGGGATGGCAAAACCCGAAGGTTACCGAAAAGCGATGCGACTCATGGAGCTCGCTTCACGTACTGGAATGCCGATTATCACCCTGATCGATACCCCAGGCGCCTATCCAGGCCTTGATGCAGAAGAACGGGGTCAGTCCCAGGCCATCGCGGAATCCATGCGAATGATGTTTGGTTTAAAAGTCCCTGTCGTTGCACTCGTGA
>JBGSHQ010000323.1:0-8969 GCA_041752095.1 Bdellovibrionia bacterium | reverse complement strand
ATCCAAACAATCCCTCGTTTACTCGATGTCGTACATGATCTCATCGAATCGACCGGAACGCGGTTTATTTTAACAGGCTCGAGCGCAAGAAAATTAAAGCGTGGTTCAGCAAATCTTCTTGCAGGTCGCGCGAGTTCTTATTTTCTAGACCCACTCATATCTACTGAGCTCGGATCTCGTTTTAAATTAAATGAAGCCCTCGAACTAGGGCTTTTGCCCTATCTTTATTTTCCCAGTAAAAAGTCTAATCGAACCGAGCTTTCGAAAAATGATAAAATCGCCTTTCTTCAGTCTTACGCACGGACCTATCTAAAAGAAGAAATTATAGTCGAGCAAATCGTCAGAAAGATCGATCCGTTTCAAGCATTTCTTGAAGTTTCGGCACAAATGAATGGAAAAATAATCGATTATGCTAAAATCTCTCGCGACGTTGGCGTGGATCAGAAAACAGTTGCTGAGTATTTTTCTATACTTGAAGATACGCTCGTTGGTTTTTTACTGCCGCAATATCACCGTTCGATTCGTAAGAAACAGGGGACACGCCCTAAGTTTTATTGGTTCGATCCAGGGGTAAAGCGAGCGATTGATCGAACTTTAGATGTTCCTCTTAAACCAAAAACAAGTGCTTATGGAGAAGCATTTGAGCATTTTATTATTTTAGAAATTAAAAAAAGAGCAAATATTATTTCCCAAGATATTCGCCTCAGCTTTATGAGAACGACCGACGGTTCTCAGGAAGTCGATTTAATTGTGGAAAGACCCGGAAAACCGATTGCACTTATTGAAATTAAATCTACGTCCGTAATGAATGACGATAAAGTGATTCGGAATATGAATGTCTTTCGCTCTAGCTTTCCGGATGGACGGTTTTTTGTATTTAGCCAAGACCCAAAGGAAAGAAACGTTGATGGCGTTCGCGTTTTGCCATGGAATATAGGAATTCCAGAATTATTGAATGGAAAATGACGGAGTGGGAATTTTAACTGGAACTTTTAGTCACAGGAAATAATTCATGCAAATGCTCTCTTTCACATTCATCACCGTTTCGTTTCTTTTTACTGATGACTATTCGTTCGCTAATCAGAACACTGTTGATTTATTGAATGAAATCGAATCTTCCATTAAATCATTAAGCCCTCATCTAGGTTCGTGTGATTTAAAATCTCCCAAGTTAATTGGTGCGACTGAAGATCTTACTCTAGAAACGGATGTTGGACCACGATCTGTTTCTGTTATCTCTGAAGATGAATATTTAAAAATATTAAATGAATTTAGAAACAATCCTAAATATGCTTATGGATATAGTGGTGATGGGTGTTTTGCTCGGTCCTATTTCGCAGGATTCGAGCTTAGTAAACGTGGGATAAAGACATTACAGGTCCGAGCGAATCTGCCCCCTCCAAATAAACGGATTGAAAGTTCAGTCAATCATCCGAATGGGAGAAATTTTTCAAAACGTGAAAAGCGGTTAGTGGAAAAGTATAAAATTCGATTTCCTCTCGAAATATCCGGTTTAAAATTTGGAATGCTCTGGAACTACCATATTGCGCCAGTAGTGTACGTGAGGCCCAAAAATGGCAGCGCTCCACAGCTTCGGGTTATAGACCCATCATTTAATTTAGAAGCACCTACACTCGTACAATGGGAGCTCAAATTAAATAAACTAACACGTAGCAAACTTGATTTCGAAACAGTCCCCAGTAATACATTCGGTAAGCGCGATAGCCCAATAGAAGAGAGTTGGGATCCGTTACTCTTAGAAAAAGCGGAAAAACAGCTGACGGTGAATCGAGAAATTCTTGATTTTATCCGCACTTCTAAGTCAGTAAAGGAATGCGAAAAATTTATTGAGTCGAAGCAGCTTAATTAAATAAATTCGACTATTCCCTAAGTTCAAACCGACCCTCATCGGTATGAGCAATCACGAGTCCTTTTTCTTTTTTAGAATTCGGAATAACTTCTCCGATGAGCATCGCTTCGACGCCCGTGCGTTCGGCGATCTCGACGACAGCGCGAAGATTTTTCGCCCGAACCGCGCCGACCATTCCGATCCCGCAGTTAAATGTCGTGAGCCTTTCAGTCGCTGAAATCGAATCGGTTTTCGCGAGCCACTGATAGGAGCGGGGGAGTGCCGAGACGCTTGGCATTTCGAGTTCGTAGGAGACGTGGTCTCCCATGCGCGGAACATTTAAAAACCCAGAGCCCGTGATGTGTGCGAGCCCCTGATAAAGTTTTTTCTCGAGTGCTGGCATGAGTGCATCGGTATAAATCTCAGTTGGAGTGAGAAGCTCTTTTAAAAGAGCAGGGCGCGTTTTTGCCCATGCCAGATTCGTGTGTTCTGGCTTCCAGCGATTCACGATCTTACGAACGAGGCTAAACCCATTCGAATGAAAACCGCTCGAGCGGAGACCGACGAGTAGGTCTCCTGCTTTTACCTGTGAAGGAAGTGCTTTCTTAGGATGAACGAGACCCACAGCAAATCCAGCGAGATCATACTCGCCGTCTTTATAAAATCCCGGCATCTCGGCAGTTTCGCCACCCACTAAAAGCGCCCCCGCGCGTTCGCAGCCTTCTTGGATCCCGCGAATCACCGCGGTAGATGTATCGAGTTCGAGCTTTCCAGTCGCTAGATAGTCTAAGAAGAAAAGAGGTTTAGCGCCTACGCAGAGTAGATCATTCACCGACATCGCAACTAAATCGATCCCGACTGTATCGTGAATCCCAAGTTCAAACGCGAGTTTTAGCTTTGTCCCGACTCCATCAGTCGAAGACGCGAGCCATTGGTTTTTAGAGAGTTCATAAAGAGCGGCATATCCGCCTACTTCAGATCTGAGAGATTTCGGTTTCTTTTTCCCCTTATTTCCCGTCATCGCATGAATCCGGTCCACGAGTTTATCAGCAAGAACGCGGTCTACTCCCGCATCACGGTAGGAAAGGCGATTTGTCGTCGTTTTCATTTTCATCGGTATATTTCTCTCTTAGTGCCGAAAGTGTCTTCTGCCTGAAAAGGCAAGACTCACGCCGAGATCTTTTGCTCGGGCGATGACATCATTATCCCGAACACTCCCACCGGGTTCCACGATAAAGTGAATGCCCGCATTCGCGGCAGCTTCGACACCATCTGCGAACGGAAAGAAAGCATCACTCACGAGAATGGCTTGATCGAGTGCAATTTCACGGGATTCAGTCGCTAGAACCGCTCGCGCACGAGGGATCGCGAGTTTCGATATCGCTTCGATTCGGTTGGGTTGCCCCTGTCCCGCACCGATCATTCGGTAGCGCCCCTCAGACGGAGATTCGACGATAGCTATTGCGTTAGATTTTAAACTTTTAGCCGCAAGTACCCCAAACTGGGCGAGTTCGTTTCGTGCTGGTGTCCACGACTCCCCAGTTTTAACTTCGAAAGATTCTAATGAGAATCCGTCTGCTGATTGGATCAGTTTTCCACCGGGAATGGTGACTTCACACCACTGTTCCTGAAAACGAACATTTCGGATGGGCACTGCTTTTAGATTCTTCCGCTTCGTCGAGAGGAGTGAGAGCGGTGAAGAATCACGCGCAAGTTCAGGTGCTGCAATCCCTTCAATAAACCGTGGCTCTAGAAACTGAGCAGTCGCGGTGTCGAGTGGTTTAGAAAGAAGAATCATTCCACCAAACGCAGAGGTCGGATCACATGCCCACGCCATCTCAAGCGCCGCATCGATTCGTCCATCGACATCACTCGCCACACCACACGGGTTTTGATGTTTAATGATGACCGCATGGGCAGCTTCGGGTTTCCAGTTTGCGAGATCGGAAAGAAGTCGAAACCCAGCCGAGAAATCTAAAATATTATTATAGGAGAGGGGGCTTGCCGTGCATGGGGATTCCCAGGCGATCGGTGATTCGCCCGGAGATGCAATAAACTGTGCGGACTGGTGAGGGTTTTCACCATAGCGAAGTGAGCTCGTTTCACGTGCACTCACGTTCGCGATCACTGAGTCGTAATGAGAGACGTCAAGCCAGGCTTGATGAGCGGCTGATTTACGAAGGTCTTCAGAAATTCCAGAAATTGTCTCAAGATCCGCGATCGCTCGTTTATAGAGAGAGGGACTCGAAAGCACGAGTACAGATTTTTGATTCTTAGCCGCTGCACGAACGAGAGATGGTCCACCAATGTCGATGAGTTCAGTGAGGGCCCCATCCAGAGACGTCGCTCCATCCGCAGATTTTTCAAAGGGATAAAAATTTACCACGACCACGTCGATCAGTGAAATTCCTAGTTTCTCACGATCTGCATCGTCGGATGGATCATCCCGACGAGCGAGAATTCCACTGAAAATGGGGAAAGAAAGGGTTTTCATTCGACCTTGAAACGCTTCTGGCGAGCGCGAAAGTTTCTCAACACTGAGTACTTCGATTCCTTCAGCCTCAAGCGCAGATTTCGTTCCACCGCTCGCGTAGAGTTCACAACCCTTTGCTTTCAGTGCACGGGCGAGTGGAATGAGTCCTGTTTTATCGGATACGGAGAGTAGTGCTCGTTTCGGTTTTAAAATCATAGTGAGCGTGCCCCTTTGAATGCGTTTTCAAATATTTTAAATCCATCTCCGACCGTGTCTTTACGGTCTTCGTTTCTAAAAAACCCAGGGTGCTGGCTCCCACGAATGAAGGCCTCAGGGTGAGGCATGAGGCCAAAGATTCGACCTGTCGGATCGGTAATGCCAGCGATTGAATCGAGACTTCCATTCGGATTATTTTCGTAAAAGAGGCAGGGTGTAAAACTCGAGCCGACCTGAGAGGGAGATGAAACGAGTAAGCGACCCTCACCATGGCGAATGGGAAGACTAATCGCCGCAATGCCTTTCAGGTAAGGGGAATCAAAAGCGCGAGACCTTTCCGCTTTTAGTTCTACCCACTGATTAATGAATCGGCCTGATTCATTATGAGCAAGCGCCACTCCTTCACCGAAAACTCCAAGCGCAACTAAAACTTGAAAACCGTTACAGATTCCGAGCACGAGACCTCCATCTCGAGCGAATGCGGGAAGATCCCAGCCGAGTTGGTATTTCAGTTTTAGAGCAAAGACGCGTCCCGAACCCAGCTCGTCACCGAAACTAAAACCACCGGGGATGACAAGTAAGGAGCAGTCATCGAGCTTGCGTGGTGATTTTAAGAGTTCTGAAAAATGGATGATGGTTGTTTTAAATCCAGCGAGCTTACACGCGTAAGCGGTTTCTTCTTCGCAGTTAATTCCGTCGCCCGTAATTACCCAGGCCGTTTTATTGACACTCACACCACACCTCCTGAGCGCGAACGCCAAGCGGTTTCAAGCTCATGGGTCGAGAAGCTATGCCGACCGAGCCCGAGTCGAGGTTGGGAAGTGACTTCACCGAGTTTTGTAAACGGTAAACCACTTTCAAACCATTCACGGGCGAGTTCTGTTTCGTTTTCTTTCGAAACGGAGACTAAGAAGGTGTGGAAGCCTTCACCAAATAAATCAGTCATGGAGGCTTCATCAGCCCAGTTTGAATCGAATTTAAAACCTAAACCATACGCGAAAAGAGATTCAGAAACGGCGGTGAGCACACCGCCTTCTGAAATGTCAGAACATGAGCGGAGAATACCCGAACGGTGAGACCCCATCCAAGAATAAATTCGTTTCGCGAGACCCCAGTTCGAAGCCGGAAGGTGGCGACTCTCAGGATGGGTGAGCCCAATTCGTTCGAACTGTGAACCCGTGAGTGAAAATTTTCTAGGCCCAATGAGAAAAACAGAATCACCCGCCGTTTTAAATTCGCTAGTTCTTGCATGAGATACATCTGAAATTCGGCCTAAGGCGGTAACAAGCACGGTGGGGAGAACCGAAATTTTTACAGGCTTTCCGTTTTGATTTCCTCGGAAATCATTCTTCATGCTGTCTTTTCCAGAAACAAAGGGAAGACCGAGCGCATTTGCTGCTGTTTTAAGTCCATACCCAGCCCTGACTAAATCAGCTGCATATTTTTCGTTATGGACTGGATCTGGCCAGCAGAAATTATCGAGAAGAGCGAGTACAGATTCAGGTGTTCCGTACTCGGCTCCACTTGAGAGAACATTTCTTACTGCTTCATCGAGTGATGCTTCTGCCATCGTGTAGGCATCATAACGTGAATATTCAGGTAGAATTCCAACACCGACAACGACCGAAACTTTCGAATCAGGCCTAAGAAGTACGGCTCCGCTTTGGTTTGGACTACGATGTTCGCCGATTTGGGTCTCAGGTTTTAGGAGTGAGCAACCCTGCACTTCGTGGTCGTACTGGGAGATCAGTGAAGCTTTTGATGCAATATTTTCGGAGCTAAGGAGTGCTGTGAGTGCGTCACCCACTGAAGTAGCTTTTTTCGGAGTGAGAGGGAGGAGCGGCGTTGGTTCCCACTTTGCACTCAGAGTAAGATCGGGACATCCTTCATGAAGAAATTCTAAATCAAGTTCGGCAATCGTTTTGCCCTGATAGAGAACTTGAAAAACACCGTTATCCGTAAAAGTTCCTAAGGATGTCGACTCGACATTCATATCCCTGGAAAGTTCCAAAAATTTATCGAGTGACTCTGGCGGAACCGCCACCGTCATTCGTTCCTGGGACTCGCTGACCAGGATTTCTTCTGGTCTTAGTCCCAGTGCTTTTAGAGGTGTGTGGGTTAAATCAAGTCTTGCTCCGTTTGAGAGCGTCGCAAGTTCGCCGACTGAAGAAGAGAGTCCACCCGCTCCGTTATCCGTTAAAGTTCTAAAGAGACCTTGGTCGCGAGCTTTTAAAATGAAATCAAGCGCACGTTTCTGGGTAAATGGATCACCGAGCTGTACGACAGTCGCGTTTGCGAGCGCCGGATCAGAAGTGTCCAGTGCTAGTGAACTGAAGGTTGCTCCATGAATTCCGTCTCGACCGACGCGTCCCCCGACCATGACAATATGATCGCCGGGTTTAATTTCCTTTTTCTCGCATTGAACCACAGGGTGATTCACTAGGCTCCGAGGGAGGAGTCCACCCGAGCCGCAGAATATGAGGGGCTTTCCGAGATAAGAAGAATCGAAAACCAGAGCTCCTGCGATCGTAGGAATTCCTGCGGGGTTTCCACCTGCCTCTACTCCTGCGCGTACTCCCTCTAGGATTCTGCTCGGGGGTAGGATTCCATCCGGACGATCTAAATCAAACTTCGAAGGAGCGACGCAGAAAACATCGAGATTGAAAATCGGTTTCGCTCCGAAGCCTGTCCCGATGATATCGCGGTGAACTCCACCAATCCCTGTAATGGCTCCCGCAAAGGGATCAATCGCAGATGGAGAGTTATGTGTTTCAACTTTAATGCAAACAGCATCTTCAGGAGTGAAAGCGAGGATGCCGGCGTTATCACTGAAAACGGATAGGAGCCACGGTTTAGGATTCGAGTCGGTCACGGATTTAATGGTCGACTTAAAAAGGCTTTTCGTTTCGTGCGGAATTTTTGCGGCGGGATAACCTTCAGGAAGCTGAGAGGGTTCCGAGTAATGAATCGTTCCACGAAAAATTTTATGCTTACAGTGCTCAGACCAGGTCTGAGCGATGACTTCCATTTCTGCTTTCGTTGGTGCGCGCTCTAGGCGGGTGTAGTGGCCTTGAACCGCCTTCATCTCTGTGAGGTTAAGTGCCCAAAGATTATCTTTCGAAAGGGCTAAAAGTGCTTCATCGCTTAGGTCTGTAAGTGAATATAATTCCTCAGCACTCGAAAGCTCAGAGACCGAAGGCTTCGTGGTTTGCGATTTTAAACCCACGGGCGAAGTTGCTCTTTCATCCCAAGTTTCCTGTGTAAAATTCTTTACGAAGTGAAGGAGGGGGTGAGCGATTGACTTCACGATTCGGGATTTAATTTTCTCGTTCTTCGTTTCAACCTTAAAAAGATCACTTCGTGCTGCACGGATCGATTCGTGATCCGAGGGATCAAGACCTAAACGGATTCGAATAGCTTCTTCGAGCGCGCGGGCGGCATTATCCGTCATGCCGGGGCGGTAAGAGCGTTCGTAGATCGATTCAGAAGTGTTCTTCCATTCGGTTGGAGCATGATCCGCATCTAAGACGGAATTTAAAAGAATCTCTTTTAAGATGAGGGGACTGATTTCATGTTGAGAGGTGATCGTGTAGGCTTTCGCGGTTTCGATTCGAAAACTTTCATCGTCTAAATCGGGATTTTCTCTTAAGAAATCAGATGTGAACCGCGCGGCTCCTTGGTCGAGGTCGCGTGACTTTGGATAGAGCTCAATTCGATAGTGCATTTGTTTTTTTGGGTTCAGGAGTTGATCCAAGGTTATAGCGTAAAGCTCATGTTCAATCGGCAGCCCAAGTTCTTCGACTTCAGTAGCAGATTTTAAACCGACAAATGAAAACGAGCGCTGAGCGATAATAGGCCCAGAGTCGACGGCAGCTTCCACACGGTGGACCGTCACTCCAGTTTCTTTAACACCTGCAGTGAAGGCCTGAGTGTAGGAATCTTTACCTGGAAATGAGGGCAAGAGAGAAGGGTGGATATTAATAATTCGTGAATCACCGTTCGTATCTCGTAAGGCGTCTATGAAAGATTTGCTTAAAATTTTCATGTAGCCCGCAAGTACCACTAGATCGATTTGGTTATCCCGTATCGTATCGAGTAAGACGTCTTCGGTTGGTTCGACGATTACTGGAAGACCGTAAGATTTTGCGATAGCTACGGCTCCGCAATCCTTTTTAGAAACTCCGAGAGCGAAAATATTCGCGCGAAGTGTTCCCCTGGCTTTTGCCTCTAAAAGGGCTTTAAAGTTGCTCCCTCGGCCCGAGGCTAAAACAAGAATCCTTTTCATAGCCCGATATCCCTCCGAACTTGTGCGCCTTGAAAAAGAATAGGTTCCAAGTTCGTATAAGCAGACGCTCTCGCTGCATTTGCGTCTTTACCCATACCCAGGGCACCGAGTACGCGACCTCCGGATAAGACCCAGCTTTTTCCGCT
>JBGSHQ010000322.1:0-4491 GCA_041752095.1 Bdellovibrionia bacterium | reverse complement strand
ACCTCACGATCAGCCGTCCCTCCACCGTGCGCAATCCAAGTCCCGGAGCACGCACGCATTACAGGTTCGAGTGCAGTCACCAAACCGCTCGCAGGAGTCTGGATCTCGATCTTTCCATTCTTATGCACGTGAATATAGGGCTCTCGATTCGAGACAATCAGAATTTCATCACCCGCAAGTTGGCTATTTAAGATCGACTTTAAGTTTCGTGGACTCCACGAGATCTGGCTCTCGTCTCGGGTACGCCTATCTTGCTCAAGGTCTCGCATTAATGCTCGCAAATCCTTAGCGAGCGGAAGTAAATCTCGTGAACGGATATTCGCGACTACCCCTTTACTTGTAGTCGCGCCTTTTAAAATATTTCGAATATTATCGAGAAGCCCACGAATACTAATCTGAGCGATGACGACCGTTATGAGCGAAACGAGAAGAGCGAAACCCACGAAGAAAAAGAAAAAATACTTTCTCGTATCAGCACTTCTGCGATCAATAAAACTCATATCGTGTACGAGAATTAAACGTACGAAAATTTCGTCAGCGCGTTTGATACCAAACACCGCAACATGCAACGACCCAGTTCCTAGTTTAATCACCTCCCCTTTACTCTCGTCGATATGTCGTAGCGAACTACAAGTCATAGATTCGGGAAAGGTCTGGGTCGAAACTGTTAACGTCCCATGAGTGTCGCAAAGCCCAATTGCGAATAATCGTTCATCTTGAATGGCAGTGTCAAAAAGTTTTCGAATCCGACTCATAGACTGCTGCCCCGTCAATAGCTCAGGCAAAGCCTCACCCATGGTTTCGCCAACGAGTTTCGACCGAATATCAAGATCCCGTGTAAACCAACGAAGAGTAAAGGAATCTACGATCGGTATGACAAGGTACATAACGAGCGCGATAGCTAACGTGAGTGGGAGAATAAAACGCAGTGAGAGTCGCATATGTATATTTTACTTTGATAACAAATTAAAATATACTCAAAAATATATGTACCCATACGGTCTTATCGGAAACTGCAACATATCGGCTCTCATTTCAAAACACGGAAGCGTGGACTGGCTATGCCTCCCACGCCCGGACAGCGAACCCACTTTCGGATCCTTGTTGGATTCCGACGGCGGAACTTTCAGTGTCCAATTAGCCGATATGAAAGACGCGAAATACCGACAGTATTATTTGGAAAACACGAACATTTTAATCACGGAACTCGCTAATTCGACTGAGGCAATTCGAATTAAAGATTTTGCACCACGCTTTGAACAATTCGGGCGGATGTACCGACCTGCGACACTCATTCGAATCGTCGAACCGACTCGAGGCACTCCGAGTATTCGCGTAAGTTGCAAACCCGTGAATGGGTGGGAGAAAGCCCCTGTGAGACCCAGTCGCGGAAACAGTCACTTGCGATTTGATATACGTGACGATTTCCTTCGCGTCGCCACGAACATGCCGATTACCTATCTCGAAGAAGAAACTCCGTTTCGCACCGAAGAAAATCTCTACTTCGGCCTTTCCTGGGGAACTGCGATCGAAGAAGATTTGCAACAAGTCGCAGAGCGCTTTTTCCTTCTCACCGAAACGTATTGGAAGACCTGGGTAAAACACTGCTCCATTCCAACTTTATTTCAGGAAGAAACCATTCGATCGGCTTTAGCTTTAAAGCTTCACTGCTACGAAGACACCGGTGCGATCCTGGCAGCGACCACGACGAGTTTACCCGAACAACGTGGAAAAAATAGAAATTGGGATTACCGTTTTTGTTGGCTGAGAGATGCCTTCTTCGTTTTATCTGCGCTTCGAAATTTAGGACATTTCGAAGAAATGGAGGGATTTTTGAAATTCCTGTTGAACATAGCCCATCAGAAGGAGCACCTGGCGCCTGTCTATTCACTCTCTCAGAGTCTACCCATTCCGGAGACGATCCATTCGAACTGGAAGGGATACGCTGACAGCTCCCCGGTTCGATCGAACAATCAAGCTGCTGAGCATATCCAAAACGATGCCTATGGAGAGATGATTTTAACACTCACTCCCATCTATCTCGATCAACGCTTTAGGCACCTTCGCCACCGAGAACATGAATCGCTCCTTTCACAGCTCGGCAAATTGGCCGCGCGATCGATCGCAAAACCAGACGCCGGCTTATGGGAGATTCGGAACGGACAACAAGAGCACACCTTCACAAATCTGATGTGCTGGGCCGGCCTCGATCGCATTAGAAACGTCCGAAACTCTGGTTATATTTCCAATCTTGATTTTAATTTTGACGAAGCCTTAAATCGCGCTCAAACAGCGGTAACCAATGGAACTGTGAACGGCATTTTGCAAAATGGACCTGGTGATTCGACATTAGATGCGTCGCTCGCTATTGCACCCATCCTTCGCTTTCCTGATCGTAAAATCTGTGAAAAGACGGTGGATGCTATCTTGGCCGACCTGCGCTTTTCCGCAGACGAAGAGGGCAAGAACTACTTCTACCGATACCGCCGAAGTGATGACTTCGGTAAACCGGATGCTCCTTTTCTCGTGTGTTCGTTTTGGATCGTTCAGGCTTTAGCAAGCTTGAATCGAAAGGACCAGGCTTTGGAAATTCTCGAATCGATTCGACTTTCGGCAAATTCAAACGGCCTTTTCTCTGAACATTACTCACCCTCTCAGCAGATTCAGCTTGGAAATTTTCCCCAGGCCTATTCCCACGTTGGGATGATTAACTCCGCCTTCTCAGTCAGTCCGCCTTGGGAAAATCTCTTATGAACCCTCGGACTCTTAAAGCAGAAACCTACACGCACCTATCGGTTTGGATCGCCGCCGGAATCGTTGGTCTCATTGCTGTTGGGTACGCGAAACTAATCGCGTTCGCTCAAAATATATATTTTACAAGTCTTCAAACCCACCCCATAGCCGCAACGATCGCTACCCCTTTATTTTTCCTTTTCGCCACCGCCCTAGTGGTTCGCCTCGCACCTGCCGCAAAGGGAAGCGGAATCCCCCAAGTTCTCGAGGCAATCGACGCCTCCCGTGCACAATCTAATGTTTGGCAAAGCCCCTTGGTTTCTCTTCGTACTGCGGGAATCAAAGTCCTCTCCTCCACTGCGGGTGTATTAGGTGGAGCATCCATTGGACGAGAAGGCCCAACCGTCCAGCTTGCCTCCTCGGGATTTGCATTTATCGGTCGCTACTTGGATCGACGTTCGATCAAAGTCGATCCCCAATCTTTTCTAATCGCAGGTGCCGCCTCCGGAGTGGCTGCGGCTTTTAACACTCCGATTGCTGGGATTGCATTTGCAATTGAAGAAATCGCCGATGGTGCATTTGGATCGTTTAAACAGATCGTGATGTTGTCCGTAATTATTGCGGGGATTTGTGCACAGGGCATCTTAGGAAACTATCTCTACTTCGGACATCCGACCTTCGAAGAGCCGACGTTGTCCGTATTTCCACAAGCGCTTCTTCTTGGCGCCATCGCCGGAATAGCCGGAGGTCTCTTTGCAAAAGCACTCGCATTTCCTGCTCTTTCTAGACTTCCCGTGCACTGGGTAAAGCGAACACTTGTTTGTGGGGCCATTTGTTCCGCGCTAGCCCTTGTTACTCAAGGGGACTCGGCAGGATCAGGATACGAGGCGACCCGAAAGGCCCTTGAGAATTCGAACATCGAGGGGATGCCTCTTTTATTTCCAGTTACTAAACTGATAACAACCGTTCTTTCGTACCTATCGGGAATGGCGGGTGGAATTTTTTCGCCCAGCCTTTCGATCGGCGCAGGAATCGGATTAACAGCCGCCAAAATTTTTCATTTTCATAATTTTAAGGCCTGCGCGCTCATGGGAATGGTCGCATTCTTCTCTGGGGCAATTCAGGCTCCCCTCACCGGAACCATTATTGTAATGGAAATGACCGACCAGCATCTTTTGATTTTGCCGTTTATGGTTGCTGCTTTGATAGGTCACGCAGCCGGTAAGCTTTTCATGCCCGTTCCCCTTTATCGCTACTTGGCGAACGCAGCTCAAAAGTCGGTAACCCATACCTAAATGCTGGGCGATCTTTCGTAAACTTTCCCGACCTTTCTTCATGAACTTGATTTCTTCACGCTCATTGCCTACAGTAGGAAAGATTCACCGGTAAGGTGAGGAAATCACTGACTTAGGGTCGGTCACCCCATTTTTTATATAACTAAACCCTCTTCCCCCCGGACCACACACAAGTTCCAGAGTAAGGGAGGTTAGTCATTTCAGGGAGTCGCCAGAAGAGTTCTTCAAAATCTGTGTGACTCTCACTCATGCCACACTCCGTTTAGCGACGCTCATCGTTTCATTTAAACTGTCTTTCGCTTTAGGAAGACCTGCTTTTTCATTTAATCTTTTAAAACTCCAATAAGCGAGCGTACCGCCCACTCCAGCCGAAGCAATGGAGACAAGAAGTGCGCTCAACCAATAATTCCCGTTCATGAGATCTCCCGCACCGATGATAATGAAGGCAAGAAACGGGATAATG
>JBGSHQ010000321.1:0-8444 GCA_041752095.1 Bdellovibrionia bacterium | reverse complement strand
CTAGAGCAGAAACAACAATTCCTACCCCTACAGTGAGCAAGATAGATGAAGTCGGCATGGACAACTCGACTACCCACCCCAGAGAATTTGCGAGTGAGTTTTCGATCCAGAGTTTTCCGACCAGACCTCCTATCGCAACAGCGACAATTGCGCCGAAGCCACCCTGGATTAATGCTTCTCCCAGAATCATACGAAAAACCTGTTTGCGTGAAGCTCCGATCGCTCGAATGACACCGAGTTCTCGCGTTCTTTCTAAAACACTGATGAGAAGAGTGTTCAGTAAGCCCATGAGTGCTACCAGAAGTGCAGCACCCTCCACCGCGCGAGTATAAGCAAAACTTTCGTTTACTGCATTCCGCATCTCACTTCTCATTTCGGCATTAGAAACGGCAGTGAGATTAAACTTTTCGCCGACAGTCCGAGCGA
Source organism: Bdellovibrionia bacterium (assembly GCA_041752095.1). Taxonomy (GTDB): domain Bacteria; phylum Bdellovibrionota; class UBA1018; order UBA1018; family UBA1018; genus JACMQW01. The sequence goes on along the minus strand of JBGSHQ010000321.1, from coordinate 8,018 downwards.
GTTCAGATCGAATTTTTTCAAGATCAGTGCCCGGCTCTAAAGAAAGCGCAAAAACACTCACAAATGAATCCTTCCAAAATCGCTTATAAACTTCTCGGTTCATATAAAACACCCCGTTCGCCGAAGCATAATCGATACAAACTGCAATGATTCGGAATCGGGTTCGACCCGACGGAGTATCGAGCTCAAGTAGATCGCCCACCTTTTTATCTGGGTGTTTAATAAAGTAATTTTCTGAAACCATGATTCTTGGCTCACCAACCACAGAGTCTGGACTGAACAGCTCCTTTGCGGCTTCGACCCGATCACGACCCTTAACCTTAAAGCTCCTGTAATTCACCCATTCGCCCGGTTCATCAAATGCTTTAATGGTATAAGTGAGTCCATCCGACTGAAAGTGCAGGAATCGAGAGCGAATACCGCGCCCGATTCCTGGATTACGGATACCGGGAATCTTTAAAATTTCATTTTGGATATCTTCTCGCACGGGCTGAACTTCTGCGGTGATTGTTCTTCCACTCGAAGTCACAATCACATCAGCCGTTAGAATTTCACCGAGCCAGTTCATGAGCGTATCTTGGAAACTTGCTCGAATCGTTGCAATGAGCATCACAAGAAAAAGGCCCACCATAAGTGCCATAATATTTGTTGCTGTCCTTCGGCGGGAACGAAGTAAATTCTCTTGAGCAAGACGAAATATTGGACTTCGGTTTGTTTTAATAAGCTTTCTAAAAACACGAATCATCGAGAAAACAAGAAACGGTCCAAAAAATGCTGCGCCTAAAACACTCGCCATTTGAGTAACCTGTTCTAATACAGGAAAGTGTCGACTGAACTGTAGTTTCATCGACACAAAAACGAAAACGAGCAACAGAGCGCCAACGATAAACGTACGTCCCGTATCACGCTCGACAGCTTCGGATTCAAGCCCCCTTGCCTTCATCGCTTCGAGTGGCGAAACTCGTGATGCACGAAGTGAGGGCAAAAAGGCGGCGACCGCTGAAGTAATCGTTCCTAGTGCAACGGTAATTAAAAACTGTTTTAAAGTAAGCTCCAGATGATTTGCTCGAATATCGGTATGAAACTGTGCGGAAAGAGAGCGAGTAACCTGCGCCACCATTCCATTTGCTAAAAATCTTCCTAATCCAGATCCGATCACTGCACCGGCACACCCCATAAATGCACTTTCAAGTACAAATACGGAAAGAATAGAGTTCCGAGATGCGCCGAGTGCCCTTAAAATACCGATCTCGCGTCTTCGTTCTGCAACTGAAATACTGACGGAATTAAAGACTAAAAATAGTCCTACCAGTAGCGCAAGCGAACTGAAGAACGTAATCATCAGCTGATACGAAGCGATCATCCGTTCGGTTGATTCAGATTGTGTCTCCGGTCGCTCGACCGTGATTCCTGACCCCACTCTTGCTTTGAGTGCTTTAGCTAAAACCTCAACATCAATGCCCGATGCAGGGACGATATCGATCCGATCGACCTTACCCATTTTTCCAAAACTAAATCGGGCACCATCAATATCCATGATGGCGAGGCTCCCGCCGTATGCTTTTGCTGCACCCTCAGGTTCCAGTAGTCCTCGAATCGTAAAAGTTTTTTTTCCTTCTGCGGTTGCTAGGGCTATTTTTGAATCGATTCCGAGTTTTTTTGAATCTGCGAATTTCTTGGTGACGATGATGCTATCGGGTTGATTCAGGAAAATGAGAGGATCGTCGATAATTTTTTGGTCGGTCGTTTTATAGGTTCTTACTGCTGACTCCTGGAGGAGATCTACGCCGAGAATATAAATCGATTCTCCTTCCTTTTTCGCATCTTGAAAAAAACCTTTTGCCTCGATCATCGGTACTGCATGCGCAACGCCAGGAACGCTTTTTATGAGATCGATTTTATCTTCGCTAAAACCAGTCGGGCCAGCTGAAATCGTAATTTTTGCTTTTCCTGAAACCGCTTCTACATTTTCCCGAAAGGATTCCCGGGTAGAGCTATTAATAATCGATATTGCGACGTAAAGTGCGATTCCAAATGCCACACCAAACGTCGTTAATAGTGTACGAGCCGGTCTGAGACGCATATGCCTTAGACCGATAAATTTAATAAGATTTTTCATTTTCGAGGTGCGACAGGAGTATCGCTCTCCACAGATCCATCCCGGAGTTTAACCAAACGAGTTCCAAATGATGCCGCATTTGCGTCGTGAGTTACCATTATAATTGTTTGGCCATGATCGCGTGCCATTTCTGAAAGAAGCGTGAGGACAGATTCACCCGTTTTAGAATCTAAATTTCCCGTCGGTTCATCGGCCAAAATGAGTATAGGGTCCGTTACCAGCGCGCGCGCAATGGCAACTCTCTGCATTTCACCGCCCGATAATTGATCGGGTCTGTGACCCATTCGAGAGCCTAGCCCCATTTTTTCAAGTAGTGCACGTGCTTTAGGCTCGACCTCTTTAATCGTTTCGCCATCGAGCAGGCGTGGAAGAGCGACGTTCTCGAGTGCAGATAGAGTTGGGAGTAAATTAAAAAACTGGAAAACAAATCCAAGCTTCCGGCGTCGAAATTCGGAAAGAGCCTCGTCGTTCATATTTTTAATCGAAACATCGCCGAGAATGATCTCTCCGGAGGTAGGCGCATCGAGTCCACCGATCAAATGAAGAAGCGTACTCTTTCCTGAACCACTTGGACCCATAATGGAAAGAAATTCACCTTTTCCGACGGATAGATCCACACCGCGTAGGGCTTCGACTGTGCTTAGACCCCGATTAAAGTTTTTCCTAAGTTTTTGAACTTCTAAAAGCATTTCGCTAGAGACTAATGTGAGTTCAGAGCACTGTCCATTTTCTCTATAAAAAGATTACGAAATTTTTCCTTATTTTCTCCCCAAAAGGCTTGGATATGGCCGCCGTCTGGGTTTCGAATGAAATCTTTAGGACCGAGTATAGCGTCATAGGTTTCCACACCGAGTCGATAATCAACGATACGATCTTCATCCCCATGAATAATGAGAATCGGGGTCCCAGATAACTCTCTTATCCTCTCTCGTGGCGCCCACTGATCGGAAATCAATAAAAAAGCAAAGGGTTGAAAGAGTGTCGTTATTTTAAATTGGGATAGAACACTTGCTGCAGCCCACTGGTAGGAGAGAAATGGACTTTCAAGCACGATATACCGCGGATGAATGCGTTCCTTTTCTTCGATGAGGGCGCGAACCATGAGTGCACTCCCTAAACTCTGACCGAACGCCACGAGAGGTGCGCCCTTCTCTTTAGCTTTTAGGTCAGTCCAGCGGAGAGCCGCAATTGTATCCCCTACTGCTTCTTTGGGAGACGAGCTTACCCCTCCTGAAACACCGTAACCACGGTAATCGAATATAAAAAAGTCATAACCCAGATCGAGCACCCAACTGAGGATAGTGAAGTGCGAGCTTATATTTTCACCATTTCCGTGTGCGTAGAAAATGACGGCTTTGGGTTTACCTTCGTTTAAACCCGTGCCCGCTTTATGATGAAAGTACCATCCGTATAATGAAGTCCCATCATAGGAAGGGATTCTCACTTCATCGAACTTCAGCATTAATTTTTCTGGATCGTAATAAAGAACCTTTGTTGGAAAAAAAAGCATGGAAGAGCATGAAGTTAGGAATGAGATGAGAATAAGAATGGAGAAGACTTTAAGTTTTTGCATTTTCTATATTTTTAAAAGTTCTCAATAATAGAAGTGAAGTTGGGCCATCACTTCTCTATAGTTTCTCTCGTATCTATCAGAAACGTCGATAGCCCAGTTCCGAGTGAAGCCGTATCGCAAGGTGGCTTCATTTGAGTAAATCCAAACCTCATTCGCAAAGAATCGCCCCATGAGCTCGCTCGTAATCATGAGTCGTAAATAATCACTGAAATACGTAATAAAACCAATGCGTGGTCCTATTCCTACTTTCACATAACTCCCTGTGTACGCAGATGTGTAGGTAGCTCGCCCCTGTGCAAAAGCAAAAAGAGTTAGGCTTTCTTTTCCCGTCGGATCCCAGGAAATACCGGGACCATAATCCAGTGTAACGGGAAAACAGCGATTTCCTTCACCCTTACAGTCAGGATCGATTTTTCGTTTTCCACCCAACTCCGCTCGAACAGATTTTGCAGGATAATATTTACTGAGCGGGGTAAGGCCAGTAATTTTGAATAAATTTAACTCATCTAACTCGAGTCGTTTGTTAAACTCTTCGGGATCGTTTCGATAGCGCAGTCTCACCTGCGCAAAGTCGATTTGCATATTCCGTGGATAACCGAGTCCCGGATCTAGAAGATCATGCATTGCAAATTTAAATCCGATCACTTCGGATAATCCCTGATCTCTTTCACTTGCCACGGCAAAGGATACTCGGCGCATTCCATGCGCAAGATGGGGAGCCGATCGATCGGGGGCCGGTACATCGAGCGACGGGCTACGAACACCCAGAGCCGCTCGTTTTACGAGCGTTTTCTGCTTTAGTTTCTGAGCCTCGCTTCCATCGACTAAAAGGTCCTTCGGGGCTGTTAACTCGATTTGATCAGAGAATGTATCAAGGACTCGAGCTCCTGACTCAGGCGTTAACTGAAGGTCGAGTTTTTCCGGATCTTTCGATTCGACGATGGCATCAAGGGATTTTTTTTCATCCGCATTTAACCCACTCAGTCGATAACGAAACTGAGATAAAACCGAAGGTCGATACGTGATTCGCGAAACGAGTCCGGGAGTTTTATTTAAAACTCGGATCGTATCCGAGGGAATGATGTAATACGGAAGTCGTTTAGTGAGTCCGAGTCGTGGCGCGGCAGCATCAAGTAAGGTGAACATGTGGTAGCTGCAGTTTTCGGTGAAATAATAATAGAAATAAAACGTCGAACCCTCCTCCCAAATATGGTCGACGAGCATCTTAATTTCATCTTCGGTTAATGTGAGGTCGTAACTCCAGAGATCGCGGGATTCGAAATCATTATATTCTCGGACCTTATAATAGTACGGAATCGCAGTGAAACTTCCTGGGATCATTCCCGCCATTCCGAATATCGCGTAAAGGACTGGGTTTATCCCAGTTCCATCGGCTGCATAGTTAATCCCAGTATCGAGTAACTCATTTCGATAATTCCCGTACTGCGACCAGAGCCCACTGTTAATTCTTAAGAAGGAATGCCCGAAAGCTGAGGAAGGGTTATTTAAAAAGAAACTCGAAAACACGAGTGATGCAGATTTAGCGTCGAGACGTTTTCGAAATGCATCCAGGCGATAGCATTCTATTTTTGGAAGTCCCTCACCCTTCCATCCCAGTTCGCGTTCTAAAAATTTTAACCGAGCAGGAAACTGACAAATCGGGTGTTGAGCCGGGGCCTTTGGGCCGTCTTCCTTCGAGGAACTCGTTTCCTTCTGCCCTCCAGAGTAAGAAGCCTGACTCTTTTTTACAAGCGCTTCTGCTTCCTCGTTCGTCAGCTCTTTAAAGGGTGCCATCTCTTCTGCAGTGGGTTCACGAAAGAATCCTGAGAGAGTTGCTATAAGTTCCGCTTCTGGGCTTGTAGGGCCTTCGGGCGCAAGAAAAAACGCACTTCCATCAGCCTGACTTTTAACGCCTCCGAAAAATCGTGATTCATAATGGATAAGATTCATCCACTGGGTATGAGTGCTTAATTTTTTTGATTTCGCCTTTTCGATGAGCTCAGGTAATGGCGAAGCGGCGAAGCCATTCGTAGATATCGAAATGAGACTAAAGAAGGTAAAAAAGCGAATGCCCATTATATCTTCGATATAATGGGCATTCGTCAGAGTCTAGAAATACTGAGGTCTAATTAGAGAGAAGAAACCGTCACACCACAAGCAGTGGAAAGTTCTCCGTCTTGGCCGACTACAGTAATGATCCGGTCCGTGATTTGATTCGCGGCCATTTCATGGCTTTCGAAGATCGTCGAAAACTTCGACTGAAGCTTCGAGCCAAGCTGGGTCACAGCAGCGCAGTTCATGAGCTGAGCGAGACCCTGGATGGTTTCGCCTTCGCCGCGTGCAATATCGTCAGCAAGCTGAACCTTGTTCGCTACGATGTAACGGTCCATACGGTCTGCTTTAGCTGACGTTGGGGTTCCGATGCAGTTCGAGGTACCGAGAGTGATACCGATGGATTGCATACCCGTTCCATTGGTCGTTGCAGCGAAAATCTGCCCGTCTTTAGGTCCCATGACTTGGGATCCGAGACCGCAGCCTGCGAGACCGTAGTTACGAGAGAAACCACCGCGGTTCGTGTTTTGCATTCCACCGACCGTTTGACGTTCCATGTTCTGACCTGCGTTTTGCATTGCTGGAGCTGGCGCTGCTTTTTTAGGCGCTGGCTTAGCGGATGCTGCGAATGCAGAGGTTGCGAGAAGTGACATTAAAATCGTTGAGATAATTTTTTTCATCGTTTTGTCTCCCTACGATTAAAGGCCAGCGGTACAAGCGCCATTCAGTTCTTTATTCGACTGAATGAGGGCTTGGATGTTGGCGTTGATTTCTTCGCTCTTTACCGAATTCGTCGGGAAGATCGAAGAGTAGTTTTGTTGAAGAGTGTTGCTGAGTTTTGCAGAATCATTGCAGTTCAGAACCTGAGAAAGACCATTTAGAGTCTCGCCTTCGCCGCGTGCAATATCCTTCTTTAAAGACTCTTGGTTCACCGCGATGTACATCGCACTAGCACTCGCACCGCTATCTACACAGTTCGAAGTTCCAGAAGTAATACCAAACGTCTGTGAACCAAAGGTTCCGTTCGTCGTATGTGCTACGATCTGAATCTTACCGTTATCGTTTCCAAAGGCCATCGACCCAAGACCGCAGCCTGCCATTCCATAGTTCGCCGCATTCGCTTCGGTCGCAAAAAATGCGGCCGCAACGAGCGCGAGAGAAAGAAGATTTTTCTTCATTATTCTGCTCCACTCCGTAGAGATATTTGGTTTTAATACGTCGGATATAAGGATACGTGTCCTGACAGATTCCTCAATCAAATTCATTATCATTGATGACTTGTCGAGTCACGAGTGGTTTGATCCGCAGAAAAAAGTCTGCTACGGTCAACCTAAGTTTCCGGCGATAATCGCCAGATGCGGAGAGATGGCCGAGTGGCCGAAGGCACGCCCTTGCTAAGGGCGCAAACGCCAAAAGCGTTTCGAGAGTTCGAATCTCTCTCTCTCCGCCATTTTTTAAGCAGCCTTAAGCATCTCCGCTTCGCGCTTCTGGTAAATAATAGCGCCGTCGACATTCTGCTGCTGGTAGTCTGAAGAGATACCCAAAAGGCTTTCTCCCGACCCAAGAACTAAAAATCCACCCGGTTCTAAGGTTGCTGTAATACGATTTAAAATTTCTTTTTTACCTTCCACGTTTTGGTAAATGAGAACGTTCCGACACAGCACTAAATCGAACTTATCTTTAAACGGAAACGGTTCCTTTAAATTCATTTTTTTAAATTCGGTCGGTTTTGTGATGGTCGGCGAAGCCGTCCATCGATCTTGATCATCTTTTTTAAAGTACTTAACGAGGTACGGTGCGGGCAGACCCCGTTGGACCTCAAGCTGAGTGTAAACACCGGACTTTGCTCGAGCTAATACTCTTTCAGAAATATCCGTTCCTAGAATAGAATAATCAAAAAGCGTATTCGTTTTTAATTTATATTCGGTCAGCAACATCGAAAGAGTCAACGCCTCCTGGCCGGTAGAACTAGCAGCGGACCAAATATTTAATCTTTTACCAGTCGATATTCCCTTTAGAACCACCGCTTCTATTGCCCTAAATATTTTAGGATCTCTAAAAAAAGAGGTTTCATTATTCGTGGCTAGGTCGAGGAGTAATTGCTTAAACTGACCAGAAATTCCTGACTGGGCTTTTTCATAAAGCTGGAACATATCGTTAACTGAGAGTAGCTTCGAAATTTCTTCGAGCCGGTTCTGAAGCTGAAAATAGTTGTGGTCGGCATAGATAATGCCAAGCTCAGTTTCGATATACTTTGCAAAAAACCGAAGTACA
>JBGSHQ010000320.1:0-2835 GCA_041752095.1 Bdellovibrionia bacterium | reverse complement strand
CCTGCTATGTAACGAGATTCACCATTTTTCAGTTTAACTTCGAAGTGAGTATTAAATTCTTTCTCGCCTCGAATCGCTAAATCAAGCTCACTGACCGCCTGATCTTTTGCCTCGGGAGTAAGTGAACTCTCCCATGCATCGTAATCGCCAGCGAAGTCTTCTTTTTTTACTCCATAAATTCGGTACATATTATCATCCCAACGAAGAGTGTTGTCGGTAATATTATATTTCCAAACTCCTATCTTAAGTGCATCGGCAATGAATTTTAACTGGCTCATCGAATCGTTAAGGCCCGATTCTACGTTTGCGGCTATATTTTTAATCCCCTGAAATAAGTACCCCTTCGCATCCTCATCTTGTGATTTCGAAATAACTAAATCAAATCGATCACTCCCTCCATTCCGATCCTTAATCACAACTTCGTTTCGGAAATGGGGTGCAGAGTTTTCTTTTTGAGGGGGTAACACTAATCCAAACTGGCTGATATTTTTACCGACTAATGCATCTAATCCATAACCGAATAATTTTATCGCAAACGCATTAGCGGAAGTGATGGCCCCAGAATCATCGGTTGTAAAAATTAGGGACGATTCATTTAATTTTTGAACCCAAAGTTCACCGCTCATGAGACCAGCTTTTTTATAACCATTTCAAAGTTATCTTTTTGAAATGGTTTACGGATGAGGAGTTCACCCGTCATGTCGTCATTTCCTGTCATGCGAGCCGTCGGGCGATTTGCTTCTTTTAAGATTCTTTCGAGTTTCTCTTTATTCGGCATGTTCACATCCGAGAGCACATACTCACACTCGCGGAGCATCACTTCAGCTTCGTCGACGTTGTTCGCTGTCGACACTTCGAGATCAAGCCCAAGCAAATCGATACTGTCGGAGAGAATTTCGAGAATTTCTATCTCGTCATCGATGATGAGTAAGCGGCGCTTTGACATACTAATAACGTGTCGAAGCTTTTAGGCAATAGCTTGAAAATTTTAGTGAAATATAACTATTTCGTCATTCGAATGACGGTAGATTCTTAATGAAGCGCGTCGTAATTTTTAAAATACTTTTTAGCGGCTTGAATCAGTTGGTTTTCTGTCGGGTGATCCACCGTCTCAAGTCCGATGATCTTCTTAGCGATCTGCTCGTGGTGGTGCTTTTCGAGGTGGGTCTTAAAATGGCTCTTCGCAAGCCCGGGTCCCATGACGAGAATTTCTTCGGGGCTTTTTAGTTTAGCTGCGATTTCATGGAAAAAATGGCTGTTTTCCTGATCCGCGCGAGCATCTCCGTGGCTATTCGAATGCTCATGGGTATGCTTTTTCAAATTCTCCTTCACCATTCCAGATGGGAGAAGATTATAAACGTGTGCTTCCTGGTGATCGAGCCAAACAATGTAATTTGCCATAGGCAGAATTACTAACCCGACATGAGCTATTTAAACAATAAAATCATCATTTCAGAACTAAAGATTAATGCTTTGCATTAGCGTCGAAGCGCTGAATCAGTCGAACCAGCGAGGAAACCAGAAGTGGTTTTGGAAGTATTGCCTCGAACAATTTCACAGAGGAATGTTCATTTGCTTCACGGTCGGCAGACATAAGAATCAGTGCTGCTGTTTTTAAAAGATCTTGTTTTCTCAATTCACGCGCAAAAACTTCACCGTTCATGATCGGCATCTCGAAGTCGACCAGTATTATTTTAGGATGACATCCGGCACGAATCATTTTCAGCGCTTCTAAGCCGTTTTCCGCTAAAGCGAGAGAGTAACCATAATTTACAAGAACGGATTGGATTAACTCTCTCATCTCGATATTATCCTCAACAACTAAGATATGGGTCGAGGACGTTTTCACTCCAAAAGTCATAACTCTTTTGAGAGTCTATAAACCCATCCACACGCCTGTATTCTATGCATTGCTTCCTCCGAGTGCAGTCACTAAACGAACTTCATGGTTTCCCATAAACCGTTCGTAAAGTTCTGCTAATTCGAGAGACGTTTTCTGATCTTCACGCTCAGCTGCGTTTTCGAGCTCTCGACCTATTTCTACTAAATAAGCGTAGCCAAATGCTCCTGGAGGACCGAGAAGACTATGGCCTAGTTTTTTTAAGCCTGTGAAGTCTCGATTCGTAATAAGCGATCTCAATCTCATAAGGTCCTTCCATCGATTTTTTAGAAAATCTCTGTGCAAAGGGGCTAGCTCTTCTTCCATCTCAACAATCCACTGTATTTGCTTTTTTTCCTTCATCACTTCCTCCTTCATATTTATACTTAAACATGAGCATTCAGAACTCCGATCAACTCTAGCTCGCGCCTTAACTTTGATGGCGAAGCACGTTTATTCAAACTTTTGATGACTTGAAAATAATTGAGCGAAGGAAGATTCCACTCTTGGTCAATAAGACCCGTATAACCAATCACCGACGTGAGAGGGTGTTCTTTTACAGATTCCGAACAAACTTGATCTGCTTTTACTAAAACATCGGATCCAGACATTTTTGGCATGGAGTAATCGAGAAAAATCCAGCGATAATGATTTTTTGTCATTTCATCCACGGCATCTGAGGCGTTTGAGATAGTTTGAAAATCAACATCCGCTGCTTTCAAAACAGATTGAATCAAGATTAATGAAGAAGGTTCATCATCAATTAGAAGTACACGAGCGCGTTTCGCCTGATGCAAAAAATGCATTCGATATGCGAGTAAGCCAAGAGTTACCGTAGTTAATGCAATAGGAAAGAGTAGAAACGGGGCGAATACTAAAAAAAACCATGCTGAAATAAACGCCAAAACGGCTACAAATGGGAAGAGCGTTGCCAAAATCAAAATTCGAATCCAAAT
>JBGSHQ010000319.1:0-4296 GCA_041752095.1 Bdellovibrionia bacterium | reverse complement strand
CGCGATGTAGCGGGTTTCCAAATCGGACTCATTAACCAGTGCGACAGTCTCCACGGACTCCAAATTGGATTACTGAACTTCCACACGAAGGGACTCTTCTCTGTCGCACCCGTTTTAAACGTCGGATTTTAAGCCCTCCGTCAATTTATCCACGCTAAAAATTCTCACTATCCCGACCGATAGATAGAGGATGATTTCACGCAAGAAAATACTCTTATTCGCGAGCTTTGGATTCATTGCACTCATCGCCATCCAAGCCTACACAGTTTGGAACGGTCCCCTTTTCTGGAAGCCGAGTTCCTCGCGAGATCCTGCAGCCGAAGCTAATATCCTTCCCCCTTCTTTAACGACGATTCAGATGGAAGCAAGCAAAGTGAATGATGCTCTCATCAGTGAAAGCGTCACTACACTTGCTCGAGTCGCCATTCCTCCACTCTTAAACATGCTCGATCTCAATGCCGCAGTGAAAACACGTATAAAAGCTCGACTCTCTTCTACCGATTTTCACGATAAGATTGTTCCATTTCTTCTGAACACGGTACAAATTTACGCCCCAAGTGGTGGGAACGTACCGAAAAGCTTTCGGGATGTGATTACTCCGAAACTTTCTTCTTTCGAAGGCACCCCTGGACTTTACCACCCGCTCTTCCTGGAGAACGCTGCTCAGGAAAAAAAGGATGTAGAAAAAGGTGAAAAATCTTCAGGACTAAAGGCAAAAAAAATATTAGCGGCGACTGTGCTAAAAATGTACGACGCGCTTTACCTCCAAACGAACTCACATATTGGCCAGGGAATCCCTAAGCTAAATACTGCCCAATACAAAACGGTAACCGAAAACTTTACACAGATTCTCCAGTCCCTTGCTGACTCGAACCGCGAAAATAAAGCAGCAGCAGACGCGATTGAAGGCATCATAAAAGATACCGAAAAAAAGGAAACCATCACGCTTGCACTTGCACGATTTGTTTTCGAATTTGTTGAACGGCATTATAAAATCTATATCGATCCATTAAAGCGTGAATACGCTCTTAAAAAATGGGTTCATCATAAACTCGAAGATTTTTATACGAAGGGTGATCTCGAACTCATCCGCTTCTTAGAATGGGAAGCTTATAAAAAACGATTTGCGGTCCACATTACGATTGATGGCCTTCAGGGCACCCTCATGGAGTCGTTGACTGGAAATAATCCCACTTTTCTAAAGCAGATTGCGATGGAAGAAAAGAAGTTCGAAACTGACGTGAGCCCTCAGTTTAAAGTTAAAAACACATTCCTTGAATGGGCTGCCGCAAACCCAACTCGTCTTGCCCATCCTGAGTATTTAAAGTTTTTTAAAAAGCTTTACCGTGAATCGAAAAATTCGATCGCTCGTAACGGAATATCGACCACTCCGACGATTAGCGTTCGAAATCTTCCAATAACCATGACCGGAGTCGACGTTGTGGGTATTAAGTCGGGAACGAGTGTTCCTAACTTTCATTATGTCGATCGACGCGGCGAAGATCGTGATGACCGCCTTCCACGCGCCTATTACTTTTTTGGAAACGATGCGGTTCTACTTCCAGAAATTACGGCCAGAAAAGGGATGAAAACCATGTTCGAGCGCATCGCTGCGCTCGGCTTAAATTCGATGTCGTGCGCTACACCCTATGACCGAGGCGCCACAGTCGGTGTGGATGCATTTTTAAATCTCGCCATCGGTGAAAAGGTTCGAGATTTTGGGGAAGTTGCGTGTTTTTCTGAAATCGTTTACCGAGTTGCACCTGAGAAAAAACTCCAACAAGTAAGAGAGCGAATACTCCGACTTTTTTCAGGCTATCAGGAATACCAAGGTAGCGGATGGATCAACAAAACGAAACGTACATTAGTGGCATCGAACATTAAAGATGCTCTCGATCAGTACATCTTTCTCTCTCAGAAGGGGTTACCCACTTACCTCCAAATCTATAACCCATGGCCAGATCATTTCGCTCACTTCCAGGGTGCATTTAGTGATTCTATTTTATCTCCAACGGGTGAGTTAAATCGTCTAGATCGATGGCTCGCTTTACTCGATGCAGCTTATAACCGTGCGGGGTTAACAAAACGCACATTATTCGGAATGGCCGGAGATCACGGCTTATCTCCGGTTTATAAATCAGTCAGCCCGGAGCTTGAAGTTTTTAAAAAGTTCGTCGAAGAAACTAAAATTCCACTGAATATTTTAAAAATCTCCTCAGATGAAGGCGAAGGCCCAAAGGTTAGCCATCCTGACCACCCACCCACAGTAAAAGGATATGACCTGATCGTCGCATCTACCGCTGGTGGAAACTTCATGATCGATGCTTTCATCGACCAGACCGAAAAGAACTGGGTCAGGCAGCCCCGACTTAAAGAACTCGAAAAATGGAAAATTATGAGTGGTCATACGATAAACCTTATCGACATCGTCGCATCACGATTACCTGAAGCCCTCGACTACATGGTCGTTCGTGACTCTGAATGTAGCCTTAAAAGCTGTCAGTTAAGCCTTATCGCTAAGAGAGGTGGTAAGACGCTCCTTCGAGACCGAATTCTGAGACTGGGTGATTCGATTTACTATGATGCGAATGCTGACCTTTTAAATGTAAAAGACCTCACTCTTTATCGGCCTGTGGATGAAAACGAAAAACGCTCTCATGCAGAACTCATTGATAAATGCATCACACGTGCAGAAATCAAAACTCCTTCAACTTGGTGTACTTCTCAGCAATGGAGAAAATTAACCGAATCGACTCCACGCCCCGACTCGGTCTTCCAGATTTCCCACCTTTACGATACAGAAAAAGCTGGAACGATTAATCTATTCCCTCGTCAGGGTGTCGGCTTTAACACGAAAGTACCTGGCCGCCATGCAGGGGAACATTATCACGAGAAGGATGCTTTCGTCGGCTTCTGGGGTGCTAAGCTCAGTCCTAAGAACCGAATGGAAAGCGTCGTGAATGGCTCTATCGCTCCAAGCCTTTACGAATGGCTTAAACCGAAATCAAGCTTTGCAACGGATGGAGAAGATTTCGGATTTCCAGCTGTCGTCCATTAAGCGAGACAGATCTCGATTGTGAATGACCCCAGGTCACAGGTGAAAGGAACCGTAATTCTCGGGCCCGTAGTCACACTCGAAATTTGGTGATTCTTTCCGACCACCACTGTCGGTGTCGCCATCTTAATCCCATAACCAATTTCATTTAAGGTGACTTTCGCCTGTCCGAAAATAATATTCGTTAACTCCCCTGCACCATCAGATATTTCAGGGGTTAACTTTTCATATTTTTCACCGAGCATGCGAGAAATCACCCCGAGAAATGTGGCTTCTGGAAAGTTAATGACAATCGAGCCGTTAAACGCGTCACTCACTAGACCGATGACACCCGATATATCTCCAGCAAATGCTGCCCTCGGTTCCTTTAGAAAAGGGGCGCCAGCTTTTAGATCCGTCTGTGCCTGGATTTTTAAAACTTTTATTGCCGCATCTAGAAAGGCATTGATAAATTTCGCATCGACCTTCTTAGCACCAGCGCCCGAAGCTGAAGGGGCACCACCACTTTCAATGTCAATGAGTGCATTTTCGACAGAGACGCTATACTTAATTGTCTGACCGATTCCTAAATCAACGAAGGCCCTCTGAATGTCGCCACTGACAGAAATGAGTCGGATTTCCTTTGTCGCCTTTTTTAATTCCCGAGCAAGCATTAAGAACGTGCGAGCCCAGATGGGGTGAACTCCGGTGCACTCTTTAAAGTCAAAAAAAATGTGCTTATTTGCAGCCAGCAATCCTGCTACCTTCTTTTCAAATTCTTTTTCGACGTTACCATCGAGGTCACCACTAAGCGTGACTAGAGAATATTTTTCTTCCGACTTAATAACAAAAGGCGCTTTTCCAAACGATACATCAGAGCTCATGAGATCCCTCGAACCTCTAATGTTCTGATAGATTATCTTTTTACGAAATAAAAAAACCTTAACGCGTGAGTTTACGCACTTCTGGAGGAACTAACTCTTCAAGTTTCTTTAGATCATCTTTAAATTCAGGATTCACGTGAGCAAGGCGTTGAGCATTTGACAGGCAGACCGCCTGAATCACAGTCGAGGTTCCTGGCTTTCGTGTCGTTATACAGTCGGAGAGTTCGCCAAAAAAAGCGCGAGCTTTCTCGGGTGAGGTCCTCGCTTCCTTCATTTTTTCACCCATCGAGTGAGCAAAAGCTAAAATCGATGGAGGCGTGCTATGAGGATCTTTCTCGACCTCAGTTCGAATTTGCTCAAGGTTCGGCGCACTCTCTA
>JBGSHQ010000318.1:0-8800 GCA_041752095.1 Bdellovibrionia bacterium | reverse complement strand
ACGATTTAAATCCTCGCTCGCTATGCCCTCGCCCGAGTCCCGAATTTTAATATTTAAAAATTCATTTGTTCCTACTTTACGAAGGTCAGTAGAAAATAAAATTTCTCGCTTAGCACTTTCTGGTGTTTCCTTTACACGAAGTGAATCGAGTGAGTTATTCAGTAGATTTAAAAAAACTTGTTCGAGATCGACGGGAACGATTCTAATTGGACCCAGGCTTCTATCAAAATTTCTATCGATTCGAACACCTAACGCCTCGATTCGTGGACGCAGAATGCTGAGCGTCTTCTCGATGAGCTGGTGGGGATCGACGAGCTGGCGCTGAGATACGGGTTTTGCGGTATTCTGAAGAAAACCTCGGACAATTCCTGCAATTTTTGAAAGTTGACCTTCTATGATTCCAATTCGATCTCGACTCCCTACACCCTGAGAACCCACCTCCTCTTTCAAGAGGGAAAGATGGCCACCGATAGCATTTAAAGGGGTCCCAATTTCATGTGCAAAACTTGCGGTTAACTGTCCGAGTACAGCGAATTTTTCTAAGTTGAGTAAGCTTCGTTCAGCTTCATGGAGCTGTTCAGAGAGCGTTAAGTTTTTAAGTTCGGCTGCACGAAGCTTTCGATCATTTTCGATCGTTTTTCTAAGTGCAGCATTTAAAAGAAAATAGAGAAGAATAACGCCGGCGATTCCTCCCAAAACAGAAATATTCGTGATTGCCCGAGCAAGTCGCGAAACTAAGTTAATCGATACAACTACTCGAACCGAACCGACTGACTTAGGTTCGATTCCCCTCGTTTCCTTTTTAGAGTCTGGCTTCATCTCCGGCTGTGTGTTCGGTCCGATGATCGGCACCCAAACATCCCATCCTCGCTCCGGTCCGTCTCGATCTTCATGGAGCTCGGTTTGAATCGCTGTTATCTCTGGGGCTTCGAACTTCACTTCCTCTGGATCTTCTTCGATCGATGAGGCTACGAGAATATTTTTTCCGCTCACTGAATCTTTCGCGAATACTTCGATCCGACGAATGTTCGGCTGAAGATAAAGAAACTCTCGTACGCGCGATTCGATCACACTTTCTCGGTTTAATTTTTGGAGCAGCTTCTGGGCAATGATTTCGCTGGCGAGAGTCTTGCCAGTTGAAACCCCGATTTGTTCAATTTCACGAAGAAGTGTGGGGCGAACGAAAAAATGAGCAGAAAAAGCGAGGAGCGAAAATACGGGAACAAGGACAGCTAAAATCGCTAAGGACATTTTAGCACGGAGGTCGAGTTTTCGAATTCTCGCACGTAAGGTCATACTCATCTTTTACCACTTGCACCCATTCGGTTATAGTGGCTTGAATGAGGAGTGATGATGAAACACGGCCGCGTTAATGCCTTAAGTCATTTGGGGGGTGGAAAATCCCAGATATCGATCCGTTCTCTATCTGGAGTTTTTACGACCGTAGTGTCGAGCATAAGCGCGGAATCACTTAAAGTTGGCGATATTATCGAGCTTGATGGCGATCAGATTCGAATCCTTACTCAGACACAGCTCCCTGGAGTATTAAAATGGTCAAACCATGTTCTCGACTCTAGGCGTCTGAAGGCACTTAAAATTCGTTCGGCAGTAGAAAATGGGATTCGAGAATTTTTTGGTTCTCAGGGTTTTATCGAAACTCGAACCCCACTTCTTGTTCCGTGTCCGGGAATGGAAATTCATATCCGTCCCTTTCAGTTAAAATCTGGCGCCTATCTTCCGACCTCACCTGAATTTGCGATGAAACGACTGCTGGTTGGGGGACTTGAGAAAATATTTCAAATTTGTCCCTCATTTCGAAGTGAACCGAATTCAAACACTCACCATCCCGAATTCACCATGCTCGAATGGTACCGTGCTTATGACTCCGTCGAAAAAATTCAATCCGACACTGAAAACTTAGTGGAGCATTTAGCGATTAAAATTAACGGGAAACCCGAAATTCGGTACCAGGGTGAAACGATTTCTGTGAAAACTCCTTGGCCACGGTATCGGGTTCGTGACCTTTTTTCTAAAATCGGAGTAGAACTCATCGAACCGGGTTCGGGTGGAAAAAATGTTTCTACTGATAAACTCCATGAACATTGTAAACGACTGGGTATCTTATCAGACGAGAAAGATACTTGGGATGATCTCTATTTTCGGATTTGGTTAAATCTGATCGAACCCACACTCCCTAAAAATAAAGCCGTTTTTGTAGAGCGGTATCCTCAGTCCCAGGCTGCACTTTCCGTATTAGATACAGACCCAGATGGGTCTCTTTGGGCAAAACGCTTTGAGTTTTATATCGCGGGGCTCGAACTCGGTAATGCCTTCGAGGAACTCACAGATGCGAAAGAACAGCGTTCACGGTTTATTCGAGATATGGAGGAACGTAAAAAAATCTACGGCGAAAGCTTTCCTCCGAACCCACTGGACGAAGACTTTTTAGAAGCCTTAGAAGAAGGACTACCTCCTTCAGGCGGAATTGCCGTCGGCGTGGATCGACTCGTGATGCTTTTTGCAGACGAACCCGTACTAGAAAAAACTCTTTGGCTCCCTAGCTACGCTGGAGAGTAAGCGAATTAAACTTTTTCTGTAGCCTCGACAGCCTCTTGATACCGATAGAGTCGTGCATAATATCCATCGAGCTTCATTAAAGCGGAATGATTTCCTTTCTCTACGAGTTTACCTTTATGAAGGACGAGAATTTGATCCGACTTACGAATCGTTGCTAAACGATGCGCAATCATCAGAAGTGTTTTACCTTTCGTCTCTGAATCGAGGGCAACTCCAAATCGAGTTTCCGTACTCGAGTCCACATTTGCAGTAGCTTCATCTAAAATCCAAAGATCCGGATTTTTTTTCATGGCACGAGTAAACGCTATGACTTGTCGCTCACCCATTGAAAGGTTTGATCCCCGCTCATCTAATGCGAGATCTAAGCTCTTACTAAAATCCATTTTTTTAAGAGCTGAATGAATTTTCGTATTATCAAAACTACTTTTTTCCCAAAGAGAAATATTCTCCTCAATTTTTCCAGAAAAGAGGAAAACATCTTGTTGGATGAGTCCAATTCGACTCCGGAGCATTCGTTTATCGATAGAACAGATATCTTCGCCATCGATTAAAATTCGTCCCCGCGTAGGTTCATAAAAACGAAGTAGGAGAGCAATTAAAGTTGTTTTACCTGCCCCCGTATGACCGACAACACCGATTCGTTCCCCCGGCAGGATCGTAAGATTAAAATCACGTAAAACCCAATTCTCCCCTTCATAAGCAAACCAGACATCTTGGAACTCGATATGGCCCTGAAATTTTTTAACTTCTAGATCTAAATCTTCATCCGCATTGGACTCAGACATTTCAGTTTGCCAGTCAAAAAGATTGTAAATTCGTTCCGCTGAAGTCATACCCGAGAGAAAGACCGTCCATTTATCGACCACTTCACGAACAGGCTGAAAGAGAGCCAATAAAAATGAAATGAAGGTAACGAGCTCCCCAGGAGTCATCTGCTGATCGATAAATTTTAGATTGGTTTTCTCTGGGCCGAGAACCATCGCGCCCCCAAAAGCCAGAACAAGGGCCACTCCTCCACCGGAGCACCAGGTAATGAGAGGTTGGAAATAAGCATAGACTCGAATCGCAGCAATTTGAGATTCAGCATAAGAATCATTAACTTCGCGAAATCGAAAAAAATGTAGCGGGCGGCGATTAAAGAGATGCACGATTTTCATCCCGAGAATATTTTCAGCCAAGAAAGCATTCAGGGCAGATATTTTCATCCGACTTTCGCGGTATGCAGTTATCAATTTTTTTGAAAATAGAATTGAAAAGAATATGAGTACTGGAAAAACACTTAAGCCAATAAATGCAAGCCGCCAGTTCAGTGCGATAACCCAGACGATACTTCCTAAAATGAATAAAATATTACCAAAAAAAGTGACAAACCCACCCGAGAACATCTCGCTCATTGACGATGTGTCATTCGTTAATCGGGTAATGAGCCGACCTACTGGCGTATGATCATAAGTCGAAATGGGGAGACGTTGATAAAGTGAAAAAATCCGAAGTCTAAGTTTCTGCATTAATCGCTGGGCTAAAATCTCAAAAGCATACTGCTGCCCGATCGTTGCTAAGATTCTAACTGTGATGAGAAAAAAGTAGAGTATAGCCATTCGAGCAATTAAGCCGTTATCGTGTGGAATAATGGCATGATCGATTGCTAATCCGAATAATCTCGGTTCATAGAGCGTGGCTCCAGTCCCGATTACGACTAAAACAGCTCCGAGAATAAAAGTTCCACGCTCACCCGCTAAGTCACGAAGCACTTGGGTAACGACCGTAAAGGAGGGCTTCGTGGATTTAAAATCTTCCTTCTCGACATAATGCTCTAGCGGATTATTCATGAGTATTAAACTCCTGAACATAGTTTTCGAAATCTTCCTTCAAGCGCTGTTCTTCATAAAAATGACTATAGATCCCTGAATGATTTTTTATGAGCTCTTGATGACGACCTTCCTCTACAATTCGACCCTGATCGAGAACGAATATTTTGTCGGCTCCACGAACCGTCGAAACACGGTGGGCCGCGATTATTTGCGTACTTTTCGCATTTCGGTTTCGAAGCTCATGAAGGATGCTTTCTTCTGTTTTTACATCAACGGCTGAAAGCGCATCGTCGAGAATGAGAACGGCTGGATCTATCGAAAGTGCTCGCGCTAACGACACTCTTTGTTTTTGGCCTCCTGAAAGATTAACACCCCGTTCTCCCAAGAGGGTTGAAAATCCACGTGGGAGACCTCGAAGTTCATTTGCTATAGCTGCAACCTGAGATGATCTTTCGATGGCGTCAGATTTTCCTTCTTCATCCTGAACTAAAAGACCAAATCCAATATTTTCATAAACGGTTTCGCTAAAAAGAAAGACTTCCTGAGACACAAAACCCATCTGAGAGCGAAGAACATCCAGTGGCCATTCTTCAATCGGAATTCCATCAAGCGATATGGTTTTTAAAGGTGCAGAATAAATGCGTGGCAAAAGCGAGAGTAATGTTGATTTTCCACTTCCAATTTTTCCAACAAAAGCCACCCGCATACCTGATTCAACTCGAAACGTAATATTCTTTAATAGGGGAGACGAGTCAGGCGCTCCTGAATATGAGAAATTTAAATCTTTTACTATAAGCTCCCCTGCTGTTTTCGCATGAGGGCCTGGTAAAAACCCTTTTGGGAGTAAAGGCGTTAAAGATTCATCGATTTTCTCTTTTCGATTTAGAACTTCTTTAAGTCTTTCAGAACTTGCAAGTGCACGTTGGTAACTGCTGGCAGCAAAACCGAGCGCAATCATTGGCCAAATCATTTTTTGGATATACCGCTGAAAGGCCACAAAGGTTCCTAGTGTAACGGCACCTTCTCCAACTGCGTTTCCACCCAACCAGATCAACCCAACAATTCCAAAGCTTGCAAAAAAATCCATGAGGGGTCCGAAAGAGCTTTGTACGCGAGCGAGTCTTAGATTTTTATGGATGTAGTCTTCCCCTAGTTTTCTAAATCTTTCTGACTGCGTTTTTTCCCGAGCAAATGCCTTAATCACTCGTATTCCATTTAAATTTTCTTGGGCCATCGCCGAAAGTTTTGAAAAATGATCCTGTGAGGCTTTATAGCGGTTATGGATTGCGCCTTCGAGTTTCCAAACTAAGAGTGGGATAAAGGGTATAGGCGCTAAAGCGATTAAGGTAAGTTTCGGTGATAGAAAATACATCGCTACAGGAACTGTAGCCATATAGAAGAGTGAGTCAGCAAAGGTCAACAAACCCGGGCCCAGAAACTGTCTGACCGATTCGACATCTCCATTTGCTAAAGACATGAGGTCGCCAACACGGTTCTTATCGTAAAAGGATGCCGGTAATGAAAAGAGTTTATCGACGAAATCGGCTCTCAAATCTCGACCTGCAAGCATACTGGACCTGATGAGAAAAATTCGCCATCCCCATCGGCACACTCCCTGAATGAGTAAAACTCCAAAATAAAACAGGGCTAACTCAATGAGTTTTTCATAGGGCTTTCCCTCCATGATCGAATCCACCCCGCGCTTTAATAGGAGAGGAGGTAAAATTTCTAAAAGATCGACCAAAATAAGTGTGACGAGACCGAAGAAAATCAGTTTTCGATATCGAAAGAGGTATTTTAGGAGGAGTGAGGTCTTTGCAGTTTCAGCTGCTGGAGACATTTTAAGAAATCCGTGGGTAGAGAAGCGTTGAAGGTGGTTTCGAGTTTAGTAATCGGATGAGGGAATGTCAACGAAGCGGCATGAAGCATGACTCGCGGAATTCGATCGATTCCGGTGTAACTCATACTGCCGCCATAAGCAGGGTCTCCAATGATAGGACACCCTGCCTCAGAGAGGTGAACCCGAATTTGATGCATCCGGCCCGTCTGAGGCTTTGCTTCAATTAAGGCAAACCGACTCGTTTCTTCCAGCTTTCGAAAATGGGTAACCGCTCGGTCTCCTCCTGAACGAACCGATCTCATTTTTCCATTCTTTGCTTTATCGCGCGCCAAAAAATTATCGACCGTCCAGTTTTCAGGAATTTCGTCTTTACCTTTCGCTACGATCGCGAGGTACGTTTTCTGTGCTAAGTGGTCCTGAAAAAGCTTACCTACCTCTGAGTTCGCCTCTTTAGCTTTCGTAAAGAGCATCACGCCGCTTGTATCTCGGTCGAGTCGATGGTGAAGGCCGACATAAGGGTCTCCACCATCTCGTTCTTTAAAAAAATTTTTCAAAATCGCAAAAAGGTTCGCACGTGCCTCATCTAATGTGGGCTGAGTCGGAAGGCCCGCCACTTTTCGGACTCCAATAATCCATTCATCCTCATAAACGATGTCTTCAGCAGTGAGTTTAAAGATTTTTGACGAGAGGGGCTGCCCCAGTTTTTCGGCATCGATAAAAACGTCGATCTTTGCACCGGCACGGACCGCTTTCGAAGCGATTCGAATCCGACCCGAATTCAGATAAACCGCTCCCGCAATAATCAATTTTCTTATTTTACCTTTGGATAGTTCTGACCCTGTTAAACGGGGTAGGAGCTGGGAGAGCGCGTGATCGATTCGAAGTCCATCGCACTCTTTAGGGATCACCAGTGATGTTTTTTTTAACGCCATCAACACTAAAATAGGCCGGAATAGTCGATTAACTCTACCAAAATCTCTAAAGTCACTGAATAATAGATCTATGGCCTTGAAAACGATTTCCTCTCTCGTACTCGTAATCCTATTTCTAATCCAACTGTCGTTTGCTGAAGAGGACTTTTCACTTCGGGGCATCCAGAATGCGAAGTGTACCGAGAGCGAAGAAGCGGCTAAAAACCAAATCTTTGATTATCTCGCTGCTACCAAAGATCTTTGTCCTGAAGGGATTAAGGCAAATCAGGCTGAAGGATGGACCTGCCGAAAAGGTGGGGATTGTAAAAAAGGAATGTTTCGCTGCAACACGCAGTACCGATGTGGTGGACCTGCATCGACTGGTGTTTCGACGAACCCGACCGAAGATACAGCAATGAGTAGCACACCCATGATCACCACGCCTTTGCCATCCCCGAGCCCAACCTTAACTCCTAAACCTGTGCCTCAGGCTTCAGTCGGACCGATGCCAACACTCACTCCAACACAAATGCCGGAAGCAACCCCAACAGTTAGCCCTGAGATGCTGAAAAAAATAAAAGAGTCTACGGCGGCAGCAGATGAATTACTTAAGGCCGAGTAAAGCTCGCGCTTCCCGAGGCGTCACTACAGGTCGACCCACTTCTGCAGCAATGCGAGTAATCCTCGCTACAAGCTCAGCGTTTGACTTCGCAATAACACCCTTCGAATAAAAAATATTATCCTCAAACCCCACTCGTACGTGACCACCCATCACGAGAGCTTGTACGGCGAGCGGAAGCTGGTATCGACCCACACCCGCTACTCCCCAGTGCACACCCTCGGGCATAAACGAAACGAGGTGATTCAGGTTTTTAGATTCTCCTGACATCCCGCCCGGAACACCTAGAACGAATTGAAAATGGAGCGGTCCAGTAAGGATACCCTTTTTAGCGAGGCGAAAGGCGGACTCAACCATTCCCGCTTCGTAGACTTCGAGCTCTGGCATTACCCCATGCTCCCGCATTTTTAATGCAAACCCTTCGATATCTTTTGGGTGATTAATAAAAATATCATCCCCGAAATTTAAGGTACCGAGATTCAGCGAAGCCATCTCGGGCTTCAGCGCAAGAGGACGAGCACGATTCTCGATCGATTCTCCGACTGCTCCGCCAGTCGAGAACTGGATGATCACTTCAGGAACCCTGGCACGGATCGCATCCATCGCTTCCTTAAAACGCTCAGGCCTCTGCGATGGTTTTCCATCATCTTCACGCACATGAAGATGAATGATCGAAGCGCCGGCTTTTACACACTCTTCTGCGGCGATAGCCTGTTCAGCAGGGGTAATTGGAAGGTTCGGCTGCTTTTCACGAGTCGTTTCAGCTCCAGTAATGGCACACGTAATAATGACGGGATTCATTTTTTTGTCTCCTGATTCAGGTGATTTAAAACTCTTAAATAGCGATTAGCAGACTCCCAGAACAGACGGTCTCGTGCTTTTTCTGGAGAAATTGTCTTCGTTAATTCTAAAAACCATTTTTTATGAAAATGACGGTCGCTATTCATTCTCTGCGTAAGACCGAAATCGACCCCCGCATGACTCAGTCGTGCAGCGTCCTCGGAATACCACGTCGACAATTCTTCACCCGCTTCAGAAATTC